>NZ_JAUCDY010000002.1:0-253172 GCF_030362935.1 Thiopseudomonas acetoxidans | reverse complement strand
CTATGTGTAAACTGCGCTTTTTCGTACGTTTTCGCCTTGTGTTAGCGTCCTCGGTAACGTTATTCAGAGGCTCCTTAAGTTAGTTTGCTGGTACAGAATAGCTGTATGTTTTATAAACGCTGTAAATCTTGCTGCGCGAGTTTGGCGGCAGAGCTACGTGGATACTGTTCCGTGACCTGCTGCAGTATGACTTTGGCACGTTCAGGTTGGCCCATGCGGCGCTCGACATCGGCAAGTTTATACATGGAGTCTGCAACCTTGCTGTGATCGGGCCAGTTCTGGATAACGGTAGCAAAGGCTTTACCCGCAGCTTGGAAGTCCTCTTGAACAAGATGGATTTCGCCGAGCCAGTAATACGCATTGGCAGCATATTGTCCGTTGGGGTAGCGGCGTAAAAAACCCGAAAAGGCTTGTTGCGCAGTATCAAATTCACGCTTGCGAATTAGGCTAAAAGCAGCATCATAAAATTCTTGCTCTTTAGCGGGGTCAGCCGTTTCAGCAGCAGTAGGTTGCTGTTGTTCGGCGCGCTGGTTGGTTGGTTGCGGCAGTTTTGCAGGTTCAGCAGTGAAGGTTGTTTGTTCCGTTACTGGAGCGGTGCGCTGTTCTAGGGCTTGGTAACGTTCTAGATTGGTTTGCTCAATTTGTTGCAGTTGATGCTGTTGTTCTTCCAGCATACCGCGTAGCGTTGCCACTTCTTGCTGTAATTGCTGAAGTTGCATATACAGCTGACCTTGGCTAGAAACCGTTAGTCTTTCATTGGCATGACTGAGTGCCGAAGCACTCAGTCCAAGCACCAATACCAGAGTAGTTGATAGCTTTTTCATTGGTTTATTTACGTAATTCCACGCGACGGTTTTGTGACCATGAGCTTTCGTCATGGCCATCTGCTACAGGGCGCTCTTCACCGTAAGATACGATTTCTAGCTGCGAAGGAGATACACCTTGGAGAACTAAATAACGCTGTACAGCCTGTGCACGACGCTCACCCAGAGCCATGTTGTATTCACGTGTACCACGCTCATCAGTGTGACCTTCGAGCACGACACGCATACCGCCACGTTGTAGGTCGCGGGCGTGTACGTCTAAGGCGCGTAATGCATCAGGTCTTAGTTCTGAACTGTCGTATGCAAAATAGAACGTAGTGATGGCACGCAAGGTGGCTTCATCGCCGTAGGCTGAATCAAACTCGCTGCCAAAACCGCCATCTACGCCGGACTGTCCAGCAGTGCCGGTGCTAATTCCGGCGTTAGGATCGGTAATGTCAGAGTCCGTTTTGCCGCTTTTGCCTGTACAACCTACAGCCAACACAAGGGCTAAGGATAAGGCTGTCAATTTACCGCATTTAAGTATGTCCATGTTTCAAAGCTCCAAACATTGTTAGGTTGTAAAGGTACGCAGGCCGCCATGGTTTTCCAAGATGCCTGTTAGGGGTTTAGTTTAAAAAAGGCGACCAAGCAGGTTCACGAACTTCGCCCACGATGCCTGGTAATACAAGACGTACTCGGCCATTAAGCGAGGCTAACATCAGCACTCCTTTGCCTTGCTGGCGCGTGGCATAGATTACCATGCTTCCATTAGGCGCAACAGTGGGGGACTCATCTAAACTGGTGCCGGATAAAATGCGTAGACGGTTTTTTTGCAGATCTTGAGCGGCTACTTTAAATACCGTAAAACCGTCTTGGCGGTGAATCATCACTAGGGTTTTTTCATCGGCTGAGAGCTTGGGGTTGGCGTTGTAGTTGCCCACAAAAGTAACACGTTGGGCATTGCCGCCATTGATGTTGGTTTTGTAAATTTGTGGCTTACCTGAACGGTCGGACGTGAAGTACAGCGTTTGACCGTCTTTGCCCCAGAAGGGTTCTGTATCTATAGCCATGTGGTTGGTGATGCGGCGTACGGCACGACTGGCCATATCCATCACATAGATTTCTGGGTTGCCGTCTTTAGACAGTACAAAAGCAAGTTTACTGGCATCGGGCGACCAAGCGGGCGCGCCATTTAAACCTTCAAAATTGGTGACCTGCTCGCGCTTGCCGGTGGCGATTTCCTGAACATAAATGCGTGGGCGCTTCTGTTCAAACGAGACATAAGCAATGCGTTTGCCATCCGGTGCGTAGGCTGGTGAGAGAATCGGTTCGGGCGACTGCAGCAATGTTCTAGCGCGTGCGCCATCGTAGTCGGCATGGTGCAGGTTATAGTTTTTCGCACCGTTTGCGTTTTTGCTGGTGCTAACGAATAGAATACGCGTTGAGAATGAGCCTTTAGTGCCGGTGATGCTGTTAAATACATGATCAGAAATGTGGTGCGCTAAATCGCGTAGCTGTTGTTCGCTGCCTGTGGTGTTGGCTGAGAATACTTGTTGCTGTGCGGCTACGTTGTACAGGCCGTAATTGATTTGAATGCGACCATCGGCAAGGCGCTCGGCGTGGCCAATAACCAGATATTGTGCGCCTACTGCGCGCCAGTCGCGGAAAATAATTTCCTCTGCGTGAGCGGGCATGCTAATCATGTTGTTGCGGTCAATCGGGGCAAACAAACCAGAGTTATAGAGGTCGTCACTGACTATTTTGGCTGGATCTTCTGGCAGGGTGCCAGCGCTCCAAGCAAAAGGCACCACGGCAATCGGCATGGCACGATCAGAGCCGCTGGTAATCACCAGTGGTTGAGCTGCGAGTAGTGAGCTGGTAAACGCAAAAAATGATGCTAAAGCGATGCGTAGAATGGTCTTCACAGGCCTAAGTCCTCGGGTCTAAATGCCATAGTCAATTGGCGGTAGGTTTTCTCATAAACGGCGCGGTCTAAACTTTGAATTTCACGTACACGCCCCACGCTCAAGATAGCAGCCAGCGCGGAATTATCAAAAGCTGGGTTGCCACTGCTCTTAGAGACGGCTGCATGTTTGATGGTTCCATCTGGCAGTATGTCAACACGCACTTCAACCTGCATACCATTACGTGCACCAGCGGGACGTATCCAGTGCGAACTGACTAACTGGATAATCAAATCGTTGATGTTGGCAATGTCTTGTTCGGCTTGCTTATCTGCCATAGCGCGCTGGTACTGAGTTTCTTGTTTTAAAAGCTCAGCCAGTGCAGCGGCTTCTTTGTCTTCTTTGGCTTTACGGGCTGCTTCGCGTGCTTTTTCTGCCGCTAACTTGGCTGCCTGTTCGGCCTCCTTCTTTTTTTGCTCAGCTAGGGCTTTTTGCTTGGCCGCCTCTTCAGCTTTTTTCTTTTCCTCGGCGGCTTTCTTACGCTGCGCTTCGGCTTTTTCTGCTTTAGCTTTGTCGGCAGCGATTTTTTTGGCTGCTTCTGCTTTTTGTTGCTCTAGCTTGCGTTGCTCGGCTGCTTTTTGTTCAGCGGCATGCTTTTGATCCTCGGCTTTCTTTTTGTCGTCAGCAGCTTTTTTGGCCGCTGCTTGGCGTTCTTGCTCGGCTTTGCGCTTGGCAGCGGCTTCTTGTTCTTGACGTTTCTTTTGTTCTAGTTGTTCGTGATCAAACTGTTTGGCCGCAGTTTTTTCGGCCTCGCCCGTGATTTTTTGAGCTGATTGGCTTGTGGCTTTGTTTTGTGATTCCAGTTGATACAGAGTTGCTTTGACAATCGGGCGACTAGGCGGCAGATCCGGTGTGTGTGAGTAGCTCACAAACAGTAGAGCAAACAGCAGGACGTGTAAGGCTATAGCCCATAAAATCGGCCAAAATAGCTTTTTTTTGACGGGTGGCGTACGCATTAGGGAGCCTCGGTAATCAGGCCTACGTCGGTGACACCTGCTTGTTGCAAGCCGCCCATGGCACTCATTACGCTGCCGTAATCTACTTTTTTATCCGCACGTACATACACCTGCACTTTTTTCCCCTGCTGAGCATTGGTAGCAAGAATGGCTCTGGCGGCTTTGATCATGTCTGTCAAGCTAACGGCTTTATCTTGTACGGTGTCGACATCAACCTCAGTGCCGGTCGTCCAGAAATAGGTTTTATCGGCCTTGATGGATATGGTTAAAATGACGGCGCTATTGTCTTGCGGCAGGGTTTCGCTGCTGACCTGGGGTAGATCAACCTTAACCCCTTGATTGAGCATGGGTGCGGTGACCATAAAAATGACCAGCAAAACCAGCATGACGTCGATGTAGGGTACGACGTTCATTTCGGATACGGGTTTTCTGCGGTTGCGGATACGAGCCATGGGATGTCTCATTGCGCTGGTGTGTGGACGCTGCGATGCAGAATAGCTTGGAACTCATCGGCAAACGTATAGTAGCGGGCAATAAGGATTTCAGCTCGGGCTGAAAATCTGTTGTAGGCAACTACGGCCGGAATTGCGGCAAATAAGCCAATAGCCGTGGCGATTAGCGCCTCGGCAATACCGGGTGCGACGGTGGCCAAAGTGGCTTGTTGCACCTGCGCCAAACCTCGGAACGAGTTCATAATGCCCCACACAGTACCAAACAAACCCACGTAAGGACTGGTTGAACCCACGGTGGCTAAGAAGGGCAGGTTTTGCTCCAGCCTTTCTTCTTCGCGAGAAATGGCTACGCGCATCGCCCGGGCCACGGCATCCATGATGGCATCGGGTTGCATGTTTTGTTGCTGGCGTAAACGGGAGAATTCTTTAAAGCCGGCCTGGAAAATACGTTCGCTACCGCCGTGCTCGTCAGGCCTGCTGCAGGTTTCACGGTAGAGCCTAGCTAGGTCAATGCCAGACCAAAAGCGCTCATCAAACTGAGTTAGGCTGTTGCGGGCTGCTCTGAGCATTTGTCCACGAGAAAAAATAATCACCCAAGAAATAACAGAGGCGGCCACTAAGAGCAGCATGACCATCTGCACCAGCAAACTGGCATTGCTGACTAGACTCCACATTGACATAGAATCAATTTGATTAGCGCCCACAAGGCCTCCTATTTATGAGTTATACGTTATTTTGAAACATATCAAACAATGCACTGGGCATTGCTTTGGGTTTAAAGCTGTCTGCTGCAATACAGGCGATGACAAATTGCCCTTCACAGAGTAATTTATCATCATTTACGCGGCTGACCTGTTGCGTAAATTCAAGCCGTGCGCGCTTTAATTGGCTGACATTGGCCGTGACCTGTAATTCGTCGTCCAGCCGTGCCGGCGCATGATATCTGGCTTGCGCACTATGGACTACAAAAAGCGTATTAAGTTGCGCTAATTCCTGCTGGTTAAAACCCAGTGCGCGCAGTCGCTCAGTGCGGGCGCGCTCCATAAATTTCAAATAGTTGACGTAATACACCACGCCACCGGCATCGGTGTCTTCGTAATAAACCCGCACGGGCAGAGAAAAGCCGGGCTTAGTCATCGCAAAAGTCCTGCGGTTCAGGGTTGTAGATGTTTTTGGGTGTAGGCAAACCGAAGTGCAGATAAGCATGACGCGTTACCATACGACCCCGAGGTGTGCGCATTATATAGCCTTGCTGGATTAAAAAGGGTTCGAGTACGTCCTCAATGGTGTGACGTTCTTCACTGATTGCAGCGGCTAAGCTATCAATACCGACAGGACCTCCATCGAATTTTTCAATCATGGCTAATAACAAGCGGCGGTCTTGGTGATCAAAGCCGTGTTGGTCCACGTCCAGCATGTTCAAGGCTTGGTCGGCAATCTGTAGGGTGATTTCACCTGTGCCGCGCACCTGGGCAAAATCGCGTACGCGTCTTAACAAGCGGTTGGCAATGCGTGGCGTGCCACGCGCACGGCGCGC
Organism: Thiopseudomonas acetoxidans; assembly: GCF_030362935.1. Classification (NCBI taxonomy): domain Bacteria; kingdom Pseudomonadati; phylum Pseudomonadota; class Gammaproteobacteria; order Pseudomonadales; family Pseudomonadaceae; genus Thiopseudomonas; species Thiopseudomonas acetoxidans. The sequence goes on along the minus strand of NZ_JAUCDY010000002.1, from coordinate 247,457 downwards.
GATTTCAAACGCACCTTCAGGAACAATGGGTACTTGCATAATAGTGGCTGAACGCTCAACAATTTGGGTGAGGTCCGGGTGACTATAAAATTCGAGGCGCTGCACAATACCGAAACGGTCTCTTAGTGGGTTGGTGAGCATACCCGCGCGGGTAGTGGCACCGACTAAGGTGAAGGGGGGTAAATCCAGTTTAATGGAACGCGCTGCAGGCCCTTCACCGATCATGATGTCTAGCTGGAAATCTTCCATGGCCGGATAAAGAATTTCTTCTACGACGGGCGGCAGGCGGTGGATTTCGTCAATAAAGAGCACGTCGCCGCTGTTGAGATTCGTCAGCAATGCAGCCAAGTCGCCGGCACGCTCAAGCACGGGGCCTGAGGTGCTTTTTAAGGAGCCCCCCATTTCGCTGGCTATAATGTTAGCTAGGGTGGTTTTGCCAAGCCCGGGCGGACCGAAAATCAAGGTGTGATCCAAGGCTTCTTCGCGCTGTTTAGCCGCCTCGATAAACAGGCTCATTTGGTCGCGCACCACTGGTTGGCCAATGTATTCGGTTAGGGATAGGGGGCGAATGGCGCGGTCGTATTGTTCTTCGCGCTCTTTGGCGGTACCACTTATTAGGCGATCAGCTTCAATCATGGGGGTTCACTTGAGTTATTGGGTGCTGGATTGCAGGGCGCGGCGGATCAATTCTTCGCTGCTCAGGCCTTCAGCAAAGATGGCTCTAATACTACGACTGGCTTCAGCGGGTTTGTAGCCTAAGCTAATCAGCGCGCTAAGGGCATCTTGCTCGGCGCTAGAAGAATTGGCAACGTTTGCGCCTTGTCCGGGTAGGCTGATTGCAGTTGCGCCGCTATCCCAGTCTTTAAAGCGGCCTTTAAGTTCTACTAGCAGGCGCTCGGCGGTTTTCTTACCCACGCCCGGCACTTTCATTAGGCGCGCTGTGTCTTCGGCATGCACGCACGCAATCAGCTCATTGGCGCTCATACCGGACATTAAAGCTAGGGCTAGTTTGGGACCAACACCATTTAAGCGGATCAGCTCACGAAACATCAACCGATCACGTTTGCTGTAAAAACCAAACAAGAGTTGTGCATCTTCACGTACAACCAGGTGTGTGTGTAGTTCAAGCTCTTTGCCTTGTTCAGGAAGCTGAAATAACGTGCTCATCGGCACTTCCAGCTCATAACCGACCCCATTAACGTCTAGGGTAATAAAGGGCGGTTGTTTGTCCAGTAAGACACCACGTAAATAACCAATCACTCTGTGTTCTCCAAGTGGTTAGCGCACAGTTAAGCGTAGGCGTCCGCCTCGGCTTTTAGCGCTGCTTAAGTCATGTGCGATAAGGGTTTGTCGGTGATGCGCGTGGCACAGTGCGGCAGCTAAGGCATCGGATGCGTCAATCTGCGGTTTTTGTGTCAGTTGCAACAGGTGCATCACCATCATCTGTACTTGTTCTTTGGCGGCGCGACCGCTGCCCACGATAGCGGATTTGATTTGTGTCGCGCTGTATTCACTGACCGCAAGACCGGCTTGTGTAGCTGCAACAATGGCTGCGCCACGCGCTTGTCCCAGCTTAAGGGCTGAGTCAGCATTACGCGCCATAAACACCTGCTCAATACTCATCAGATCTGGGTGGTAGCTGCTGATGATCTCATGAATACCGCTAAACACAGCGTTTAGGCGCTCGGACAGCTCGCCAGTGCCGGTGCGGATGCAGCCAGAAGCAATGTATTCACAGCGGCGACCGTTATCACGAACAATGCCGTAACCGGTGATGCGTGAGCCCGGGTCGATACCTAAAATAAGAGTCATGCACAGCAACCTAAAAATACAAACACTGAGTTTGTAGTAAATATTGGAAATCAGAAAAGCAAAATAACACAAAGCACTGATTATATACACAGTGCTATAAGGGTGGGAGGTTACTGTGATTTATTTTTATGGGAGAGGGTGGTGCATAGTGCAAGAAAGGTTGGTTGCGACTGTAGTTTGGCTAGCAGTCGCAATCATCAGGAGTTTATGTGGTTGGATTACATATCTTCTGGGAACACTGCGTTACTGTAGACGTTTTGCACGTCGTCCAGATCTTCGAGTGCATCGATGAGGCGCATAACTTTCTCAGCGCCTTGCGCATCTAATTCAGCTTCGGTGGTTGGTAACATCGCTATTTCAGCTTGCTCGGCAACAAAACCGGCTGCTTTTAGAGCTTCGTTGACTGAAATAAAGTCTTCAAAACTGGTTAAAACCTCAACTGAACCGTCATCACCCACTTCGACATCATCAGCCCCGGCTTCAAGCGCTGCATCGAGTAGCGCTTCTTCATCAACCCCCGGAGCAAATATAAGCTGACCTTTGCGCTCAAACAGATAGGCGACTGAACCATCGGTACCTAGGTTACCACCATGTTTGCTAAAGGCGTGGCGCACTTCACCGGCTGTGCGGTTACGGTTGTCAGTCATCGCCTCGACATACACTGCTACACCACCGGGTGCGTAGCCTTCGTACACCAAATCTTCGACGTTATCACCTTCGTTACTACCTACGCCGCGTGCAATGGCACGGTCGATGGTGTCGCGGCTCATGTTGGCGCTAAGGGCTTTATCTACGGCTAGACGCAGACGTGGATTATCCGGCACTTCACCGCCGCCTTCTTTAGCAGCTACGGTTAGTTCGCGAATCAGTTTGGTGAAAATCTTGCCCCGCTTGGCGTCCTGACGCTCTTTGCGATGCTTGATATTGGACCATTTGGAATGTCCCGCCATGGCTACTCCTAAATATGTGTGTCAGTGAAAACAGTATAAATACAGTGTTTTTTTGTTGGAGCGCAAATTTTGCGCGAAATCGAGCCATCATGTAATACAGCGCTAGTCGGTAACACGGTGCGCATGAAAGTAATGTAGGTCGTTTCTGAGCCTGATATGTCGACCTAAAGGCACGACCTACACTATGCTTACGTTATCGTGAAGATGGGTTATTCCGCTTTTGCTTGTTCGCGCAAACGAATGTGTAATTCGCGCAAAGCCTTAGGGTCTACTGCGCCCGGTGCTTGGGTCATAACGCAAGCAGCACTCTGGGTTTTCGGGAAGGCAATGACTTCACGAATTGAGCTGGCGCCGGTCATCAGCATCACTAAACGGTCCAAACCAAAGGCCAAACCGCCATGGGGTGGCGCACCGTACTTTAGGGCATCGAGCAAGAAGCCAAACTTCTCACGTTGCTCTTCAGCACTAATCCCCAGCACATCAAACACCACCTGTTGCATAACGCGGTTGTGGATACGAATCGAGCCACCACCCAGTTCAGTACCGTTGAGTACCATATCATATGCACGGGACAGGGCTTTTTGCGGCGCGGCTTTTAGCTCGTCCGCGCTGCACTGCGGTGAGGTGAAGGGGTGGTGCAAGGCGGTCAGTGAGCCGTCATCGTTTTCCTCAAACATGGGGAAGTCCACGACCCACATCGGTGCCCACTTGCACGTGAGTAAGTTCAGGTCATGCCCCAAACGAATGCGCAATGCACCTAGCGCATCGCTAACCACCTGCGCTTTGTCGGCACCAAAGAAAACGATATCACCGTCGACTGCACCAACACGGTCCAAGATGGTATTGAGGTTGTCTTCAGGAATAAATTTAACGATGGGCGACTGCAAACCCTCGGCACCTTTGGCGCGCTCGTTAACTTTAATGTACGCCAAACCTTTAGCGCCGTAGTTGCCGACGTATTTGGTATAGTCATCAATTTGTCCGCGAGGCATCGCACCTTGGCCGGGAACACGCAGTGCAGCGACACGGCCTTTAGGGTCGTTAGCTGGGCCGCTAAATACTTTAAACTCAACGTCTCTGAGCTGATCAGCAATGTCTACTAATTCTAGTGGAATACGCAGGTCAGGCTTATCTGAACCGAACCGGCGCATGGCTTCAGCGTAGGGCATGTGCGGGAATTCGCCTAACTCCACATCCAGCACGTCTTTAAATAGATTGCGGATCATGGTTTCGGTGATGCCCATGATATCGGCTTCATCCATAAAACTGGTTTCGATATCGATTTGGGTAAATTCTGGCTGGCGGTCGGCACGCAAATCTTCATCGCGGAAGCACTTGGCGATTTGGTAGTAACGGTCAAAACCGGACACCATCAATAATTGCTTAAACAGTTGGGGCGACTGCGGCAGAGCAAAGAAACTGCCGGCGTGGGTGCGGCTGGGCACCAAATAGTCACGCGCACCTTCGGGTGTGGCGCGGGTCAGGATGGGGGTTTCCACATCTAAGAAGCCGTGTTCATCCAAATAGCGACGGATGCTGGCGGTAATGCGTGAACGCAACTTAAGCTTTTCAGCCATTTCCGGACGACGCAGGTCGATGTAGCGAAAACGCAAGCGGGTTTCTTCGCCGACATCGCAATAGTCATCTAAGGGGAAGGGTGGTGTTTCTGCCTGGCTTAGCACTTCAAGGCTGTCGGCAATCACTTCGATTTCGCCGCTGGCGAGGTTGGGGTTTTTTGCGCCATCGGGGCGCAGATTCACCGTGCCGGTAATCTGCAGTACATACTCACTACGCACGCGGTCGGCTTTAGCGAAAATCTCGCTTTGCTCTGGATTGAAAACAACCTGCGCCAGACCTTCGCGGTCGCGGATGTCTAAAAAAATCACCCCACCGTGGTCACGGCGGCGATGAACCCATCCGCAAATTGTTACTTTTTGACCTTCAAGACCGGCGTTCAAGTCGCCGCAATAGTGGCTGCGCATCATAATAGTGTTATTTCCCGAATCGTTCGAATGTGTCTGGGTGTCAGTGCAATGCGATTAATCGCTGTTGCACACAAACGCGCAATTATATAGCTTTACGGCGATAACGGCTATGCTCTAATTTGTTGGCAGGCTTATGCAATTGTTGTGTGCTTGGTTGGTGCTCGAGGTGTGAATAGGTAATATGTTACACAGCAATGAAATTCAGCTAAAATTTCACTACAGTAAAGAAACTAGATCTGCTAACTTACGTGGCGATATTTAGTATGTTTTTGTTTTTTATAGAACTATTTTTAAACAGATTTCGATAAGGTGCTTCATGTCTTCAAATACTCAAGATTATTCTAATACCCGTACATTTTCTGATCTTTTAAAACCCCTGCATTTCTTTCTTGGCCTGCTTAGCTTTGCGCTTGCCATTGTCCTGTCTGTAGCTCAGCAGTTAGGTGATACGAATGTGTTGCTGCTGGCTTGTTTTGGTTTAATCAATATGCTGTTTGCCCCTGTAGTGCCCAGATGGAAGTGCAGCAGCAAGCAGAATCTGCAGAATATTGTTTCAGTCATGGTGCTGGCGGTTGCGTTAATGCAGGCTATTTTTGTGGTGATCAAATTAGAAGGCTCTGACGGTTATAACGCCTCGGCTTTTTCTGTGGCTGTACTGTTGGCGGCAACCATTATCCATCTGATGCTGCACTACAACCGTCAGCCTAAAAAGCAAGCTGCTACCGCCACTTATGAAACTGTAGGTGAGGCTGAGGGTGATCGTGAGCTAGGTACAGTTAAGTGGTTTAACACGGCTAAAGGGTTTGGTTTTATTTCCCGCGACTCAGGTGAAGATATTTTCGTTCATTTTCGCGCAATACGTGGCGAAGGACATCGTGTTTTAGTTGAGGGTGAACGAGTTGAGTTTTATGTCATGGAGCGTGACAAAGGCTTGCAGGCTGAGGATGTGGTTAAGCTTTAAACTGCCTGCGGCATGAGTTAACACAGTTAAAGATTACGCAGCTCGACACTTTTTGCTAAGCTGCTGTTTTTTTAAGGCCTGCTATGCGGGCCTTTTTTCGTTGTGTGCGGTTTATTGCGTTACGTCTATTAAGTTTTTGCTTAATTATTTAAACTGCATGGTTCGTTTTGCTCTCGGGTAGGGTTAAGCGGCCTAATAGATAGAAGATAAGGTGTAACTATGTCAAAACAAAATCAATACATACCTTCCTATTTGGATGCAGAAAATCCGGGGCCTTGGGGGATTTTTCTCGAACAGGTAGACCGGGTAGCGCCGTATTTGGGTGAGTTCAGTGAATGGGTCGGCACGTTAAAGTATCCAGAACGTTCGCTGATTGTTGATATTCCGGTACGTCTTGATGACGGCACCATTGCTCATTTTGAAGGGTATCGGGTGCAGCACAGTCTTAACTGTGGCCCAGGTAAAGGCGGTGTGCGTTACCACCAAGATGTAACTCTGTCTGAGGTCATGGCGCTGTCGGCATGGATGTCGGTTAAAACCGCCGTTGTAGGTTTGCCTTATGGTGGCGCTAAGGGCGGTATACGTTTTAATCCGCGTGATTACTCCAAGGCAGAGGTTGAACGTATTACCCGTCGTTATATTAATGAGATTTCCTCTGTAATAGGCGTGGATAAGGATATTCCAGGTCCTGATGTTAATACCAATGCACAGACCATGGGCTGGATGATGGATACCTATTCCATGAATGCAGGGCAAGATTGTCCGGGCATTGTTACAGGCAAACCTATTGCCATTGGCGGCAGCCTTGGCCGTGTTGAAGCAACAGGGCGCGGTGTGTTTATTGTCGGTGTGGCCGCTGCCCGTGATGCAGGCATTGATTTAAACGGTGCGCGTGTTTGCATTCAGGGTTTTGGCAACGTGGGTAGCACAGCCGCACGCCTGTTTTGCGAGCTGGGCGCTAAGGTTATTGCCGTGCAGGATCATACGGGCAGTGTGTATAACTCGGATGGCCTGCCTATTTCTGCGCTGATTGAGTACGTTAATGAGCACGGTGGTGTAGCGGGCAAACCTAATGTTGAAGAAATTACTAACGATGAGTTTTGGGCGTTAGAGACCGAAATACTTATCCCGGCCGCGCTGGAAGGGCAAATCACTAAGGACAATGCTCATAATATCAGAGCGCGCATTATTGTTGAGGGCGCTAACGGACCTACTACGCCTGAAGCGGATGATATTTTGACTAACAACGGCGTTGTCATTGTGCCTGATGTGCTTGCCAATGCCGGTGGGGTAACCGTGAGTTATTTTGAGTGGGTGCAAAACAGGGCGAGTTTCTATTGGAGCGAAGAAGAAATTAATCAACGCTTAGAAACCATTATGGATAACGCATACACAGCCGTATCGGCGACAGCAGCGGAACATAAGGTTACCTTGCGTACTGCAGCCTTTATCACAGCCTGCACACGGATTCTTAAAGTGCGTGAAGTGCGTGGCTTATACCCTTAATCGCGAGTGCGGGCAGCCCGTCCGCATAGCCGCCAGTAATGTGTTGCGCTCATGATGCGCTTCTGTAAGAAAAGGTATTGAAGGTGAATTTATGACTGACTCATACTTAGCACATCATCTTGAGTTGTTGAAATACCTACAGCAGGTATTAGTGGCTCTAGCGCAAGAGGATATGATCCCTGAAGAGCATAACGAGTTCTTAGAGCGCTACGCAGACATGATAACGGAGTTCTCCCAAAGCCAAGAGGCGTTGTATTTGGGGCAAGAAATGATTAGTCAGGTTTTCCAACGCTATCCACAAATCGCCCATCAAGTGCCCAGAGACCTGCTATGGTTTTTTGGCGGCGAGTGCCTGCATTATATGCCTGATGAAGAGATAGCCTTATTTCAGCAGCTTGAAGAGCGTCGTTTTGAGGCTTTAGAGCTGGGCGAGGACTTTGACTGGAATAAAGAGGTGCAGCTTACATTTATGCCAACGAAGCAAACAGCCCATTAAATGGCGTGTGATTTAATAATTTTGCAAAAAGGCTTGACGAATTAGATACCTATGTCTAAAATGCGCGCCACTTCAAGCAATTAAGTTCACTTAAGTTACTTGAAGCTGTAACTGTAAAGTTCCAGGCTGCGTCCCCTTCGTCTAGTGGCCTAGGACACCGCCCTTTCACGGCGGTAACAGGGGTTCGAGTCCCCTAGGGGACGCCACTTTAAGCGGGAATAGCTCAGCTGGTAGAGCACAACCTTGCCAAGGTTGGGGTCGCGAGTTCGAATCTCGTTTCCCGCTCCAAATTTGGCGTCAAGCTAAAAAAGAAAGAGCCGAAAGGCTCTTTTTTTTCGCCTCCAGTTTAAGCTTTTGATTTACTTGGGTTTGCGGGGTTGTGACTCCCCTGCAACGCCTGAGTTGGCTTTGTAGCCGGCAGCACTTGAGTTGGGGTTAGAGTCCGTATCGCGCATAAGATGCGCTCCCACAGTAAAGAGACTTGTACGCAGCCGGTCGCTTGGCGCAGCTCTTGTAGGAGCGCAACTCTTGCGCGAATGTGACTAGCCGGCAACGCCTGAGTTGGCTTTGTAACCGGCAGTGCTTGAGCTGGCTTTGTCATCCGTCTCGCGCAGAACCTGCGCGGCCACAAGAGCGATAGAAATACTTGCAGGCTTCGCCTAGCTTCGCCAAATAAACTCTTCTATGCCTTGCGCGTTCACTTTGAGCCAGCGGTCGGCATCTGCTTCGCCGTCGGCTTCTTGCCAGCTGCCGGGGGCGCAGCGTATTTCTACGGCGAGTGCTGCAAAGGCGGCTTGCGCGCAGGCGAGATCGCTATCCCATGGGGTTGCCGAGCTGGCAAAGAGCAGTGAGTGCCACGAGCCCACAGCCTTGTTGTACCAAGTCACTTCAATGCCATCACAGTCACAGCGCGCTAAACTGCCTTTGCGGCGCCAGGCGCTGCAGTGTTTGAAAGCGGTTGCTAACCAAGCATGGACTGCTTCTTGGTCTGCATCTTTGAGGTAAATTTCAATGTCGGGTTGCATGTTGAGTGCCTCTTTAGACGGGCTGAATCCAATCAAATCGAACGGCTACCGTAACATCGATGGATTGTTCTATAATACTGCGCTTGCGCTCTTCGTTAATACGCCAGCCGTGCGGTGTCATGGCTAGCAGGTTTGCGCGAGCCGTGCTATCGCTGAGGTTGAGCCTGTAGCGCATATATTCGGTGTGGGTCAATTTTAGCTGTGCAGGTAAGTCTTGTAGGTGTTTGGCGTCATCATAGGGTCGCACTTGCTCATAGAGTTTGCTGCGCAGCTCCAGTAAATGATCCTGCGCTGGTCCTAGGCGTAAAAATGTGCCGTTTTTACTCAGTAGGCGCAGGATTTCGGCCCATGAGTAAGGGCTAAAAACGCTGGTGAGTAAATCGCAGCTGTGGTCGGACAAGGGAATTTGCGCCATGCTGGCGACTAGCCATTGAATCTGTTTGCTTCTGCGGCAGGCTTGTTTGATGGCGTCTTTGGAGACATCTAAACCGTATCCTTGCGCTAAGGGTAAGCTCTTGGCGAGGTGGTCAGTGTAATAGCCTTCGCCACAGCCAATATCCAACCAGGTGCGTGGTGCTATGGTGGCGCTATAGTCAGCCAGTTGTTGAGCGAGGGGTTGATAGTGACCGCTGTTTAGAAAATCACGCCGTGCGGCAACCATTTCAGCGCTATCGCCCGGAGCGCGGCTGGCTTTGTGCTGTACGGGTAAAAGGTGTAGATAACCTTGCCGCGCACGATCGAAGTGGTGCGAGTTAGCGCACAGTGCGGCGGTGTCGGTTTGCTCAAGTTGAGCAAGGCAAATGGGGCAGCTAAGCATTTGCGAGCCTAAGGTGGTAATAAAGCAATTAGGATATAAAAAAACCCGCCGAAGCGGGTTTTTTGTGTAAATTATTTTAGCTGTTGCTTAGATAACTTGCACTTCTTCAGCTTGCATGCCTTTCTGGCCACGAGCTACAACGAAGGACACTTTCTGGCCTTCTTTCAGGCTTTTGAAGCCATCAGATTGGATAGCGCGGAAGTGTACAAACAAATCTTCACCAGCTTCCGGAGTAATAAAACCGAAGCCTTTAGAATCATTGAACCACTTAACGGTGCCTGTTTGACGATTAGACATTTTTTGTTCCCTTGAACGAAGTAAATTAAAGCATGGCATTAGGCCATCTGAATACTGAGTGCAAGGAGTTACAGGATTCGCAATGGATGGATCAAAATCTAAACACTGGGTAATTCACGGTGACACATGCAACAACAGTGGGGCATACTCTACCCTAAATTTTCTTGAGCATCACTATTTTTTATAGATATTTCGTATATATAGCTGAATAAGCTGAAAATAGGTTGGTGTTTTGGCTTTGAGAAATTTTTTTAGTCAGATACCATGCATTTTTGTTTTGCATAACTAAATTTAAGGGGTTCCCAATGAGCATCAAGTCCGATAAGTGGATTCGTCGAATGGCCCAAGAACAGGGCATGATTGAGCCTTTTGTTGAGCGTCAAGTGCGCAATGAGGGTGACGAGCGGCTCATTTCTTATGGGGTTTCTAGTTATGGTTATGATGTGCGCTGTGCGGATGAATTTAAGGTGTTTACCAATCTGCACTCGGTGACAGTGGATCCTAAAAACTTCGATGAAAAAAGCTTTGTGGACGTTAAGGGTGAGTACTGCATTATTCCGCCCAACTCGTTTGCGTTGGCACGTACCGTTGAGTACTTTCGGATTCCGCGCAATGTGTTAACCATTTGCTTAGGTAAAAGCACCTATGCGCGCTGCGGTATTATTGTCAACGTCACGCCGCTGGAGCCGGAGTGGGAAGGGCATGTGACGCTGGAGTTCTCCAACACCACTACTCTGCCAGCCAAGATTTATGCCAATGAAGGCGTTGCGCAAATGCTGTTCTTTGAGTCAGATGAGACGTGTGAAGTGTCGTACAAGGATCGTGATGGTAAGTATCAAGGGCAGCGCGGCGTAACTTTGCCGCGCGCTTAGAACTCGTTGTGCGTATTAACGACCAGGGCGGGGTGGTCGTTTAAGCAATACTTCCGGCGGTGGTTCACACTCTATTTTGCGGCCTAGTAGAGTTTCAATCGCCGGCAAAGCATAGGCATCATCTTCTCCCGCAAAGCTAATGGAAATCCCAGAGCTGCCGGCGCGTCCGGTACGACCAATACGGTGGATATAGTCTTCAGGGTCTTCGGGTAGTGTGTAGTTAATGACATGGCTGATGTCATCCACGTGGATACCGCGCCCGGCTACATCGGTAGCAACTAGCACCTGAATACGACCACTGCGAAACTGTTCAAGTACGCGAATACGTTTTTGTTGCGGCACTTCGCCCGACATTTGTTCCGCTTTAATACCATCGGCTTGCAAGCGCTCCTGAATGCGACGCACCTGGTCGCGGCGGTTAGCAAACACCATCACCCGCGGCCAGCCTTTCTCTTGCAGCAGGTTGTACAGCAGATTGTATTTGTTGTCTTCAGACACCGCATAGACGTGCTGCTCAATAGTATCGCTGGCGACCTGCTCAGGCTCGATTTCAACCACTGCTGGCTCAAAGGTCCATTGTTTGGTCAGATCCATCACGTCATCGGAAAACGTTGCCGAAAACAATAGCGTTTGGCGCATTTCTTTGCGTGGGGTTTGGCGAATTATCTGACGTACTTGGGGAATAAAACCCATATCAAGCATACGGTCAGCTTCGTCCAGAATTAATACTTCAACCAAGTCTAAGTGCACTTCGCCGCGCTGATTGAAATCCAGTAAACGACCTGGGGTGGCCACTAAAATATCGCAGTGTTTGGCCTCTAGCTGGCGCAGTTGTTTGTCAAAGTCCATGCCGCCCACAAAGCTCATGACATTAAGACCCGTATATTTGCTTAGGTCCTCTGCATCTTTGGCGATTTGTACAACCAGTTCGCGGGTTGGCGCAATAATCAGTGCGCGCGGCTCACCCATAAAACGTTCTTCGGGTGGCGGATTTTCGAGTAACTGGCTGATCGTGGAGATTAAAAAAGCAGCCGTTTTGCCGGTGCCCGTTTGCGCGCGACCAATCGCATCGCGACCTTTGAGGGTGTAGCCTAAAACCTGCGCTTGAATAGGGGTGCAGTAGGGAAAGCCGAGCTCCTGGATGGCGCGCATCAGTTCAGGGGTAAGTTGGAAGTCATGAAAGCGGGTTTTGCCGGGTAGCGGTTCAACCACAAAATCCTTAATTGACCAGGGTGTTGTTTCTGGGCGAGCGTTTTGTTGTTCGCGACGTGGTTTACGTGGGCGACTTTTATTATTTCTTGGCTGGCTTGTTTTGGCTTCGGTGCTCTGTGTTTCTACAGGTTCAGGTGCAGCTTGGTTGGCGCTGCTGCCGTCAGTTTTTTTTGGGAAAATTCTTTTAAAGGCTTTAAGCAAAATGGTTACTTCGCAATGAAAAATATTTAAGACCCAAGTTTAAGCTAAAGCAAGAAATTAGGGAAATATTCAATCGGTAGACTGCGGCAGCTTTACGTTATTTAATTCAGGGCGTTAAGTGCCGCATCCAGTATTTTAATCGGTTGCAAGACTAGGGTTTAACTGCTTGTGCAGCCAGTGGCCGATATCAGTAATCTGCTCGTGGCAGACTTCGTGCTGCATGGGGTAGTCTTGCCACGTGGTAGGCATGTCCCATTGCGTGAGTTGTTGATAAGCCGCTTGCCCCATGAGTACCGGCACCACGCCATCGTAACGCCCGTGCATGCACAGCACCGGATAGCTGTAGGAGGGTTTGCTGGCGTCTTCAAAGGTGGGTGCGTAGGTGGATAAGGCCAGTACGCCGCCAAGAGGTTGTTGCCAGCGCAAAAAAGCAGTGTGTAAAACCACAGCACCGCCTTGAGAAAACCCAGCTAAAAAAATGCGTTTGGGATCGATGCCGCTGTCACGCTGTGCTTCTATGGTGCGAATCAGGTTTTCGCTGGATTCTTCCAGCTGTTCGCTATTAATGGCGCGCCTGCCGGGGCTAATCGCTAAAATGTCGTACCAGCTTGGCATCGCCATGCCACCGTTAATGGTCACAGGCTGGGTGGGTGCTTGCGGTAAAATAAAACGTACTGTGGGCAGCTGCGGCTGTAGCATGCGTGCGACTGGCTCAAAATCACTGCGTCCAGCGCCTAGGCCGTGTAGCCAAATCACACAGGCATCGGCGGGTTTTAGTGCTTCAACAATTAATGCGGTTTCTAACATTCTTAAATCCTATAAAGCGTATAAAAGCGGCCAGTTAAATAGGTTCAAATCGACCCTGTTGACGGTTTTTTTGTACGTGCTCAGCAGTAAAAACCTGCCCATGCATGGCAATATAAACCCCAGCAGGCAAGCATTGTAGCACTCCTAAGGCAAAGCCAAGATTAAAGGGTGCATCTGTATTGCGCATCCGTGCAGGTTGCATCGCACCAGTAAATACCACAGTTTTATCGCCCGGGTTTCTGAGTTGCTGTGCGCTGAGCGTCATGGTATCTGTGCCATGGATCACCAGTACTTTCTGTTCAGGGCATTGTGTTATAGCGGTTGCAAGCAGTTGGCGGTCGGCATCGGTAAAGTCTAGGCTGTCCTTTTTCAGTAGGCTGTCGATGCGGTATGCGCAGTGCACGCCCGCTTCCTGCAGTAAGGGCTCAACCATGGGTTCGCCAATGCTGAATTCAGAGAGCGCATCGGAGTACACTTTATCGAAGGTACCACCGGTAGTAATGATTTTTATAGACATAAGGAAACGCCTTGTCCAAACAAAACGGGGTTCAGTTTAACGCGAAGCAAGCACAAAAGCCTAGCCAGCCCAATTGGTATGTGTACTTGGTTCGGGCTGCCAATACAGCGCTGTATTGTGGGATTACCACGGATCCGCAGCGACGTTTTCAGCAACATCTAAACGGTAAGGGTGCGCGGTTTTTTCAAAGCAGTCCCGCGCAGGCTTTGGTTTATGTTGAAGGTTGTCTTGATAAACCTAGCGCTTTAAAACGTGAGTACGCCATTAAGCGGTTACCAAAGTCAGCTAAAGAGGCTCTGTTGCGAGCGCAAAGTAATTTACTGTTGGGATAAAAACGAACAAGCCGCAACGCTTTGCGCACGACGGCGAGATAAGTTTATGGGCCCTTTGCATTTACGGGTGTAGCTGATTTTTAAACCTTCCTGACTTCAGCAAGCACCTGGCTATCAGTCCCACAGTAAAGCGGTTTTCACGCAGCCGGTTGCTTGGCACAGCTCTTGTAGGGGTGCAACTCTTGCGCGGTTGGTGGTTGTCCATGTAGGTCTGCCTTCAGGCTGACATGTCGCCCTGAAGGGGCGACCCTTGCAGCAGAAGCTGACACAATGCCGGCAACCCTGACATGTCGCCCTAAAGGGACGACCTACAGGAGCATGTCTTGTGGATTGGCTCAGCTGTTGGGGTTGACACGGCTGTTGTGGGAGCGCAACTCTTGCGCGAAACAAACCATCCAGCCACACCAAGCCTTAATCGCGCATAAGATGCGCTCCCACAGTCCCACAGTCCCACAGTCCCACAGTTCCACAGTTCCACAGTAAAGCAAAGCGGTTTGCACGCAGCTGGTCGCATGGCACAGCTCTTGTAGAGGCTTACATTTTCCAAGTTTCCCGACATCTTTTCTAGCTGGCCAGATTTTTTCTACACCTTTAAATGCGAAAAGCCAGTTTATGTTGTGCTATTGGCTGTCTGTGCTGTAGGTATGGCCGATAATATCAATGATGGTTTGATCATATTGGCGCAAGGATTCAGCGAGGCTGTTAAGAAGCCTCTGAATAACTACCTGCGTAGCTACCACTTCGTTAAAAACGTACTCAAAATGCTCATTTACACATGTAAACTGCGCTTTTTCGTACGTTTTTGCCTTGTGTTAGCGTCCTCGGTAACGTTATTCAGAGGCTCCTTAAGAGGTGCATTCCATTATCACTAAAAAAACGTTTTAATAGAATACGGATACATGATGAGTCCTTTTTACAATGATGAACTAAAGAGCAATTCAGACGTAAGGTTGGATATTCAACGCTTTAAAAAAGTTCGCGCGGAGCTCGGACTGCATTTGTGTTTTAATTGTTTTATAGTGCTGCACATCGTTTAAGTAGCCTTGTTAAAAGAGAGTATGAACATGGAATGCCAAGCAAGAATTTTTGCCGAGCCGGTGCCATTGGTGGCGCGGCATGTATTTTTTGTCTTAGATGACAGCGAACATGTAGCCCAAGCTTTGACGCGCTTAGCGAGCATGACTGATGGTGAGTCTACCGTGGTGGGGGTGGGTGCATCAGTGCTGCAAGTGTTGGGTGTGCAGCTGGATAAATTACGGATATTTCCTGCGTTAAGTAATCAGGGTGTTGATGTGCCGTCCACCCAGCACGCGCTGTGGTGTTGGCTATGTGATGACGATCGTGGCGAGCTACTTTATCGTACTCGCGCTTTACAAGAAGCATTAGCGCCGGCATTTAAGCTGGTGCAGGTTACAGAAGCGTTTCGTTATTTGTCGGGCCATGATCTGACCGGTTATGAGGATGGTACTGAAAACCCCGTTGATGAGGCGGCAGTAGAAGCTGTATCTGATACGCTGGCGCCCTACGGCTGCTATGCAGCGGTTCAGCACTGGGAGCATAATTTGGACTTCTTTAAATCCCTGCCGCAGAACGAGCAGGACCATATTATTGGTCGTCGTCTCAGTGATAACGAAGAAATTGAAGACGCGCCAGAGTCCGCTCATGTTAAACGTACTGCTATGGAAGACTTTGAGCCAGAAGCCTTTGTTGTACGCCGCTCCATGCCTTATATAGACGGCGATGTAGCAGGTTTGGTTTTTTTGGCTTTTGGTCACTCGTTAGATGCTTTTGAAATGCAGCTAAAACGCATGACTGGTATGGATGATGGTATTACCGATGGCCTGTATCGTTTTAGCCGCCCGGTGACTGGTGGCTATTACTGGTGTCCGCCGGTTAAAGAGGGCCAGTTAGAATTATCGGCATTACTTAAAAACGCATAAAAATACATCTTCCCGCCCTATCAACTGTTGGAGCGCAATTTTTGCGCGATGGTGATTTTCCGGCACTATCTGAGCTGAAGTTATAATCGCAATCGCCCAGAAGCTGTGCTCCAGCAGAACACCTAGGGTGCCTATCTGTGTTGTTAATCACACAACTTGACGCCTGCCTGCCACTTATCCACAAAACTATACCTGCTGTCATAAGCTGCACGACAAAGGTGCTGGGCTTTGCCATGCTCATGCTCATAGATCTATAGGGAGTTAATCATGCCAAATACATTAAATGAACGCGGGTTTACCCTCGTAGAATTAATGATAACCGTGGCGCTGCTGGCGATAGTGGCCACTATTGCAGTGCCTAATTTTACCCAGTTTATTCGTAATAATCAGGTGCAGGCGCAATCCGACGAGCTGCTGAAGTTTTTGCAGTATGCACGCGGGCAGGCGGTGGCAAACAAGCGAGTTTACGAAGTCAACCTAGAAAAATGGCAAGTTGGCCCTGAGGGTGCAGCGGTGGAGCGCACATTACAGCTCAGCGATAAAATAACGCTTAGTAAATCAACCGTCACAGGCAATAAAGTAACTTTTAACCCCATGGGCATGGTTTCTGAGACCGTTTCATTTGTTATTTGTAATAACGGTGAGTTTAGCAATGGTTATTTAGTTGAGATTAAGAACAGCGGTAGTGTGCATCGTTATGCACGAGGCTATAAAGACGATTCGAGCAAGCTAAGCAGCTGTACCGCAGGAGGATAAACATGAGCAAGAACAACAAGGGTTTTAGCTTAATCGAGGTGCTGGTCACCCTAGTATTAACCGCGGTGGGTGTACTGGGCATGTTTGTGTTACAGAGCAAAAGCATTAGCTATACGCAGGATACGGTACACAGAGAAGCGGCTATATCTGCGGCCAATGAGTTGGTTGAGATTATGCGTGTGTATCGTGATGAGTTGTTTGAAAGCATACCACCCAGCGATTTGAGCTCAGCAGAAGTCAAAGGCAGCTATGGTGAGTTCTATGCGCGCCTAAAAAACAGCACGCCTCTTTATAAAGACGGTGCAGCGACTTTTACTAAAGAGGACTGCCCAACCTCAGGAGCAGCGCAGCAAGCCAAAGCGGTGGCGGGCTGCTGGTTGAAAAACCAGCAAGATGTATTGCCTGACTTTCAGGTTACAACGCTTTGCCCCAGTGCTGCTACAACCACCTGTACTTCAGGGTTTAAAGGCTCTTCGTTGTTGGTAGCTTTATCGTGGAGTTCGCGTGATAAAAGCTGCGGTCCAGACGGCAAGTCGGAAACATGCGTGCATTCAGTAAGGGTAGAGCTATGAGACATATAAAAGCACATAACCTTGGTTTATCCATGATTGAACTGCTGGTTGCTTTGGCTATTAGTAGTTTTTTAATACTTGGCATTACTCAGGTCTATATCAATAACAAAAGCAACTACGACTTCCAGCAAAGTCAGGCAAGCAATATGGATGCGGGGCGTTTTTTGCAAATTGTGCTTAACGAGCAAATAGCCAAAGCTGGTTATCGACGCGCGCCCGACCAAGAGTTTGAAAACGCTTTTAAAGCCAGGGCAGCGACTGATGAGTGTGCAGCGTTTGCTAAAGAGGCTGTGGTAACAAGCCTTAAAGATAACGCAACGGGTTTTTGTATTAGGTATCAGCCTGCTGTAAGTGGTGAGCAAGCCTGTGATGGTGTTGATTTAACACTAAGCAACCCTTCAGCCTTTATTTCAGCCAGTGACGGTGAGATGGCCTATGTGGCGATAAAGCATGAGTGGAATAATGATTTACACCAAGGAAAAATCACCTGTAATGGTCAGGACCTAATCGAAGGCGTAGCCGACTTTAATGTGGAGTTTCTTTTAGGTCAGACACTGGAAAGACGCTTCCAGTCTAACCCATACAAAAAAGCATCCGACTATAACGCCACCGATATTGTGCGTGGCATTAAATACAGCGCCTTGCTGGCCAGCCGCCCTAATCAGCGTTCTGGTATGGACTCTAATGTTTTTAATCAGTGGAAGAATAATGCTGATGCGGATACCAAAGCCAAGCTTGATAGCAACGATAACAACCGAATCTATCAGATGGTCAGCAGTACCCAAGTATTAAGGAATCTTGTGCCATGAATAACTTTAATCACTCACAACAACGTGGAGCCGTGTTGGTTATCGCGCTGGTGATGTTGCTAGTGCTAACTCTGCTGGCTACTGCCAGTATGCGAGGCACCGCGCTGGATGCGCGGATTACGGGTAATCACGCTAATAACGTGAATTTACAAAACTTGGCTGATGCCGCTTTGCGCGAAGGCGAGTTTCGCTTGTATGGGCCTGGTTATATTCGCGACAAACTGGAGCCGAACATGGAAGCGAACTGCGTAGCAGAAAATACGCTAAACAAAGAAGGCTTTAATAAGCCGTGCTTACTAAATGAGATGGATAAAGCAGACTTGGATAAGTATTTTGCACAGCCCATCACGCAGCTGGCTAAGATGACAGTTAGCAGTGATGTTTTAAAGTGGATGCCCTATCGTGGACTTGATGCTGAAAAAGAGTTTGATTTTGGGAATGACCAACCGCAAAGTTTCTGGAATGTGTATCGAATAATGGATGGTGCTGAAGAGGATGCTGCCCTTAATGCTGAGTATGGTGACGCTATGAAAGGTAAAGGAACGTTTTTCTTTCTGGTAACTGGACAAGCCAATGATGAGGTTGCGGTTCAATCCACTGTTACTACTATCTATCTGGGACTGGATTAAGAGGAAGTAATGATGCGAATGCAACAATTAATCAAGTTAAGCAAAACAACGCTCTCAGCTTGTCTAGTAGCGGGGGTTTTAAGTGCAGGAATGGCACAAGCTGGCGTATCGCAAGCACCGCTCAACCTTGTGGAGGGGGTTTCACCAAACGTTATTCTGACTCTGGATGAGTCGGGGAGTATGTCGTGGGGTTATATTCCTGATACGACTGCGCAGTCTTATAAAGATCTTATTGGCTCGTACAATAACAAGCGTTATCACGCGAACAACACCAACCCTTTGGCTTATAACCCGCACTTGGTGTATGAAATACCACCAGCTTTTGAATTGAATGGAGATAGCAAGGAGCTTGCAACCAGCTTTAGTAGTGCGCCTGCTAATGGGTTTGGTGTTCAGCACAGCACAAACAACCCGAGGGTAAACTTAGCGACACAATACAGGCCGATATACGAACACCGTATTCCATTAGCTGCACCGAATTATGCAAATCATCCAAACGACTCCAATGGAGGATGGACAAACACTAGTAACGGGAGGAGGCAGAATACAGCGGCTTATTATTATGAGTTTGATGGAACGCTAGTCTATTCGAAAGGAATCTTGTGCGAGGAAGTAAAGGATAATAAGTATGCAGGCGGTGAAAACTGCTATCGTTATCGTAAAGTTGATCAAACCTCAGCGTACGATAAAGACGGTGAGCGCTTGAGGCATCCAGACGGCACCCTCGTAGATGGTCGACAAAACTTCGCTATCTGGTATTCCTTCTATCGTTCACGCGCGCTGGCTACTCTATCAGCAGCCAGTATCGCTTTTTATGATCTGTCTTCTAATATTCGTTTCACTTGGCAAAACTTAGATACTTGTAAAAGCTTTACTGGCACTACTAGTGGTAGTGGTAGCTGCTTTGCGAACAGCCTTAAACCCTTCAACGCTAAGCATAGAGGAGAGTTTTACTCCTGGTTGCGCAATGTGTACTTTAACAAAGGCACTCCTTTACCAGCAGCAATGAAGCGTGCAGGGGAATACCTGAAAACAGATACGCCCTGGAAAATGAACCCGCAAGGCGGTGATATTGGCAAAAAGGGTAGTGAAAATACCAAGGAAAATACACTGGCGTGTCGCCCTAGTTATCACGTGCTAATGACCGATGGCATGTGGAACGCAACGACAACAAATCCTGGTAGTTTTAGATCAGACGACACAACCTTTGCTACACCCAGCAGCGCTAAATATCCGGCCATGAGTTATAACAACGTCAAACCTTTTTATGACTCAACAACCAATACGCTGGCTGACTTTGCTATGCACTATTGGGCAACCGATTTACGCACCGATCTTGATAATAAAGTGCCAACATTTGTGCCTTTTAAACACGACAGTATGGCTGACGAGTATTGGGACCCGCGCAACAACCCTGCGGGTTGGCAGCACATGACTAACTTTGTGATGGGGCTGGGGCTTACTACCTCTTTGAATAATGCCGATATTCCTTGGGCGGGCAGCACCCATGCTGGTGCCGGTTATAAAGCGCTGGTTGACGGTACTGCTACTTGGCCGCCTGCTGCTAGTGGTAGTGCCAACAACGTTTACGACCTCTGGCACGCCGCCATCAACTCGCGAGGTGACTTCTATAGTGTTGACAGTCCCGCGGATATGGTTAAAGCCTTTAAGGATATTCTCAGTCGTATTGCGGAGCGCCAGTCTACCGCCACATTACCGGCCATTGCTTCATCGGTCGAAGAGGCCGATCCGAATGACTCTGAGTCAGTGGCAAAACTCGCTTCTTATTTTTACCGCAGCAGCTTTGATAGCAAAGACTGGAGCGGTGATCTGGAGAAAATTAAAAGCTATATCTCCTATGAAGACAATAAGCGTACCGAAGTTACTGAAACGGTCTGGAAAGCGAGTAAAGAGTTGCCTTTACATGGCGCACGAAAGATTTACATGGCCAGCTCTACCGCATCTAACAAGTTGAAAGAGTTCAACACAACTAATGCGGATACAGCATTAAAAAATGCGTTAAACAAAAAACCGGATGAGGGAACAAGTGATGGTAATTGGGAGAAGCGCCTAAACTTTATTCGCGGTGCGCGTAGCGAAGAAGGTGGGTTGTTTAGAGAACGTTCATCCGTTCTGGGTGACTTCTTAGGCTCACAACCAGTATATGTTGCGGGCGCACGCTACCTCGAAGGCTTTGCTAATAAAATTGAAGGTAATACTAAGTATTCAGAGTTTGTGGAACAGCAAAAAAGCCGTAGGGCGCAGATTTATATAGGTGGTAACGCTGGTATGTTGCATGCGTTTGATGCAGCCACGGGTGTTGAAAAATTTGCTTTTGTGCCAACAGCTGTCTTCCCGCATTTGAATCGTTTAACTGATCCTAGATATGCGGAAACGCATCGCTTTTTTGTGGACGGTACGCCTGAAGTAGCGGATGTTTACGATGGGCAAAATTGGCGCACTATTCTAGTCGGCACCTTGCGCGCCGGTGGACAAGGAATTTTCGCCCTAGATATCACCAACCCCGATGAAATAAAGTTACTTTGGGAGTTGGATCAAAACTCAGCTGCATTTATAGACAAAGTTAAACCGGGTCATAGCTTCCCTAGACCAACCATTGCACGACTGCATAATGGCAGATGGGCAGTAGTGACCGGCAACGGCTATGACAATGGCGACGACAGTGGTAAGGCTGCTCTGTATATTATTGATGCGATTACCGGAGAGCTGACAAAGAGTCTTGAAGTGCAAAGTCCGGGTTCAGCTACCCATAACGGTCTGTCGACACCTAAACTGGCTGACTTTGATGGTGATGGTGTTGCTGACTATGCTTATGCTGGCGACTTGCATGGCAATCTGTGGCGCTTTGATTTGCTAGGTGCTAACGCTGAAGAAGGTAGAGAGAAAACAGAAGGTTCTATTTACGGCGATAAAGTCGGCGACACAACCGGGTTTAAAGTGTCTTACGGCGCTGAGCCGATGTTTACTGCAGAGTCCAGTAATAAAAGAGCACAAACAATTATGGCTCCACCCAGCTTAGTGCGTCACCCAAACCGGCAGAGCTATTTGATTGTATTTGGTACAGGCAAATACTATGAGGAAGGTGATGCTGGGGGCGATTTAAGTACGGCGCAATCCATTTATGCTATTTGGGATGAGAAAACTAAAGCACAGACTACGAGCGCTTTGAGTATTTCACGCGATGATTTACTTGAGCAGAGCTTCATTGAGAACGTCGTCGGAAAAAATGAGGTGGCCGGTGTGAATCGCGAAGCCCGCACGCTGTCTGATAATGAAATGGATTGGGAATCCAAAAAAGGCTGGGTATTAGATCTAGAGGTTGATGAATCAGCGCTCACAGGCGAAATGCTTATTAATGACATGCGTGTTGTAGGCACTACCTTGTTGTTCTCCACATTAGTTCCTAATGACGATCCCTGTGCGCACGGCGCGGGTAACTGGCTTTATGCTATCAACCCCTTCACAGGTGGTCGCACTGTGCGTCATGTGTTTGATACACGTAACGCAGATCCAGACCATTCGGTACAGGTGGTGTCGGGAATTAAGTTTGGTGGTCCCGGTGGCGTACCGCTTCATAGCACCCCAGGCGGTCTAGAAGTCTACCCAGGCGAGGGCGTTAATATTGCCGAAATGACCGGCCGCCAAACTTGGCGCATGGTTCCTGACCCTTAACGAACACAAAGCAGCCAGCAAGCTGGCTGCTTTTTTCTAGCAGATAAAATGGTTTTTTATATGAAAAAAAATAAAGGCTTTACACTTATCGAAGTCATGATCGTTGTGGCGATTATTGGGATTCTGGCTGCTATTGCTTACCCAAGTTATGACGAATACGTCAAACGTGGTAACCGCGCTGAAGGGCAGGCTTTTTTAAACGAGGTTGCGGCAAGGCAAGAGCGTTATTTTTCACAAAACAATGCGTATGCGGCTAGTGCGTCTGATTTAAACGTGCCTACAGACTCAGAAACAGGAAAATATACGCTGAGCATTGGCACAGATAATGGTTACACGCTTACCGCTACGCAGCAGTTCAATGATACCAAGTGTGGCAATCTAACTTTGAATGCGATCGGCGATAAGGGCGCCAATGGAAAAACAACTGCTAATTCTGCTGATAGAGAGTTTGTAATGAGCTGCTGGCGCTAAAACTAAGCACAGAATCTACTATCAAGAGTTAACAAAAAAGCCCGCTAACGAACAGTTAATTCGCTACCGGGCTTTTTTAATAGTCACTAAACGCAGCCTTGCTGCCTTAGCTAGCTAGTCTTTGCTGTCAGCCGTCTGTTTTTTTGGCATGTCTTCATATCCAGTAATCATGGGTTTGATCATGCTGAAAATGGTTTTACCCATGGTGGTCATATACACGTGGGCAATTACAAAAATGAGCATTGCAAACGCTGCTGCGGTGTGGGTTATCGCAACGCCACCGAGGGTGATAAAGGGTAGGTCTAAATCAGCCCACTGTGTGTAGAACAGGTAGAGCAGACCAGAAACCCAAATAGCGGGTGAGATGACCAGTTTAAATCCCAGATAGGCTAAGCGCTGTAGTGGGTTGTGTTTGGCTTGGGTGGTTGCACGATAAGGGTGTTCAGCGCCAGTAAAGGTGCCGATTAAGTAGTAGTGCACCACTGCGCCCAGTTTATTGGTGGTGGGAACATAGTGCTTCCACTCGCCAGTGGTTAGGTGCCAGAAGATGGCTAATACCCACAGACCCATCAGCGCGTAGGCAGCATACTCATGCAGCTGGGTAGCTTTAGCAAAGCCCAGTACGTGATAGCTGCCATGGATTTCAAAGCCGGTAAACATTAAGAAGAAAATTAATGCTGCCTGACTCCAATGCCAAAAACGTTCAAAGCGTTTAAAAATCATGATGCGACTCATTGGTTTTTTCTCCTGCGGCTCGCCAGAATACGGCCAGCGCCGTGCGCTAAAGCCCCTAGTAATGTAAGCAGTGCAATGCTCCAGCCAGCGCGGTCCAGCCAAATATTGCGGTCGCGGCCGGGCATGTAAAAGCCGATCAGCTCTGATAAGCGACCCTCGCGGGCATGGCATGAACTGCACTCTAATGCCTCGGAAGCGGGGGCGACCATATGGGTAATCGGCCAGTGCATGCGAGTTTCAATAAAGTCGAATTCACCACTGTATTCCTGACCTGCGTAGTCAGTACCTGCTTTAAGGGATTTTACCCAGTCAAAGTTGGTCCACAGGGCAGTATCGTCATCGGCGCTGTACACATGGTTGACCAATAAGTGCTTGTGCAGGGTGTCGTAAGGCTGCTTACCTTCCATAATTTTAAACGGCCAAATACGTGAATCTGGGTTGTCGTGGCTGCCTTTGATTTGGTTGAGTTCGATAGGAGTTTGCGTGTCGTCGATTTTGTCTTCGCGCAAGGTATAGCGTGACTCTCCATCAAACCAACGGTAGGCAGGGATTACGTTTTCTTCGTAACGAAACGTTCCTTTGGTGCTTAAGTACTCTAAGTGACCGCTTTTATCACGAATGGTTTGCGGCTTACCGTCTTTGTCCAGCTGACCTGCTGTGGACCAGTCCCACCAGGTTTTAGTCGCTACACCACCGCGGGCAAACTCAGGGATATGACAGGTTTGACAGGCTACTCGCGCCACATGGTCATTGAGTTTAGGTGTTTGGTGGGGTGCGTTGCTGTGGCATGACTCGCAGGAGGCGCGGGTTTGGTCAGTATGACCGGGTACGTCAATCCCCAGAGTGTCACGTGCATTGGTTAAGTAACGGCTGCCTGTGACACTGTGTGCAGAGGTGGTATGACAGTCGGCGCAGGCAAAATTAGCACCTTCTTGGGACATATGCACATCAAGGCTGCGCGGTGCATTAAGTAGGGAAGAGTCTAAATCGCCGTGCTTTACGCCATCTCCACCGCCGCCATAAAAGTGGCAACTGCCGCAGTTTTGGCTGGTTGTTGCACCAATGTTTTGTGCGATGTTGGCTAGATCTGTTTTGCGCTTAGTGGAGTTGTCTTGTGGGTCAGTGAATTCATAAATGGGGTGACCTGCGCCCGTGGGTGATTTTTTATAACCACCCGTGGTGTCGTGACAAATTAAGCAGTCCACCGTGTTTTCTGCGGCCGGTGGCGCTTGGCGCATATCATCCCAGCCGTAACCGGTGTGACAACTGGTACAGAAGGGCTCGTTTGAGGCAACTGAGCCGCAAAAGCTGTTAACTACATGCCGCTTACCTAGCATTTGTCCCGTTGATGGGTGCTCAAACTGCCAAGTCCAGTGCGTGCTTTTTTGCAGCTGCTTGGACGCTTCGGTATGACATTCCAGGCAGGCGGAAGTCACTTCAGGCCCGGAGCTAAAGGGGCCTTGTAGCTGTTTAAACTGGGTGTGATCAGCGGTTGATGGAGCGGAGCGCTCCAATGCTAACGCTTGCGCAGTGCTAAATAACAGCAGTACACAAACGGCGATCATATGTCGCAGTGCTAGACGAATAAAATACGTCTTCATAGAGCCTCCTTTGACTCAAATGCCGAACAATTAGCCTTTCGAGCAAGGTGTCTTAGGCGTAAAGAACAGAAAAAAAATTGATTTAACCAGCAACTTAAATAATGTGCATTTCAGCGTAAGTGCCTATCTGTGCAGCCTGCTTGGTTAGTTAGCGGGTGCAGGGTTTTAACTAAGTTTGAGGTGCAATTTAAGCAGTGCAGATTATATCATAATGTATATTAATCTTACTTAACGCACAGCGAGCAAGCGCGGTTCTTGAGACGTTGCTGTTCCTATTTATTTATATCTGCTGTGTAACTGACTGTATGGCTGGTGCTGCACTTTCGGCACGGCGAGCTGCCTTTATGTGTGAGGACAAGCTGTTTTTAACCATGACTGCCTGTCTAAATCAGTAACGAGCTAACGTGAAAATGTCAGTGGAGTGCATGCTGTGACAAGCTGCCGTCTTGTTTAAAGTCAATAAAATGTAAAAAATACACACTGGTAGCTCATACTTTGGGCTAAGGGGACGTTGCCTGATTGAATAGACCGCCTGCAATCGACTATTCAACTAAGCCACGTTTTCATCGGTGATTTCACCTGTACTTTTGCAATTGGAGCAAAGCGATGGATCTTGTCGAGCTTTCAAGAATGCAGTTTGCCTACACTGCGATGATTCACTTCTTGTTTGTCCCGCTGACCATAGGCTTGGTGTTTATTTTGGCGATTATGGAATCTGTGTATGTCATGACTGGCAAACAGATTTACCAAGATATGACTAAGTTCTGGGGTAAGTTGTTTGGGATTAACTTTGCCTTAGGTGTCACCACCGGGCTTGCGATGGAGTTCCAGTTTGGTACCAACTGGTCCTACTACTCGCACTATGTGGGCGATATTTTTGGTGCGCCGTTGGCGATTGAAGCCCTGATGGCGTTTTTCTTAGAGTCCACCCTAGTGGGTTTATTCTTTTTTGGTTGGGACCGGCTCAGTAAAACCAAGCACTTAGCAGTGACTTGGCTGATGGCGCTGGGAACTAACCTGTCAGCGTTGTGGATTTTGGTGGCTAACGGTTGGATGCAGTTCCCGATTGGGTCTGAGTTTAACGTGGAAACCATGCGTATGGAGTTAACCAACTTTGCGCAGGTGGTATTAAGCCCTGTAGCGCAGGTTAAGTTTGTGCATACAGTTTCTGCAGGCTATGTGACTGCAGCTGTATTTGTGCTGGGCATTTCTAGTTGGTATTTACTCAAAGGGCGTGACATCGCCTTTGCTCGCCGCAGCTTTGCGATTGCCGCGGTGTTTGGTTTTGCCAGTTCCTTGTCGGTCATTATCTTGGGTGATGAGTCGGGCTATGAACTGGGCGATGTGCAGAAAGTAAAGTTGGCGGCTATTGAAGCTGAATGGCATACCGAGCCTGCACCTGCAGCCTTTACGCTGGTGGGTCTACCTAACCAAAAGGAAGGGCGGACGGATTACGCCATTAAAATTCCGGCGGTAATGGGCTTGATTGCAACGCGCTCGCTGGATAAAGAAGTGATCGGCTTGAGTGAGCTGCAAGAACAGCATCGCCAGCGCATGCTTGATGGCCGTGAGGCCGCAAGCTTAATGCAGCAAATTCGTGCTGGGGATAAGTCGGTAGCGACGCAAGAGCGTTTTAAGGCGATTGAAAAAGACTTGGGCTATGGCTTGCTGTTATCAGCCTATGCTGAAGACCCAATGAACCCCAGCGCTGAAGAGTTACAAGCTGCTGTAGATGCGTCTATTCCTAAAGTATGGCCGCTGTTCTGGAGCTTCCGCATTATGGTTGCTGCAGGTTTCAGCATGTTGCTGCTGTTTGGTTTTGCAGTGTGGCATAGCATGCGACGTACAGAACACAAGCCACGCTGGCTGCTTAGATTTGCACTGTTCTCAATTCCGCTGCCTTGGATTGCCAGCGAAATGGGCTGGTTTGTGGCTGAGTATGGCCGTCAGCCTTGGGCCATTGGTGAGATTTTGCCGACCGAGCTGGCGGTATCACAGCTAACCGAGGGTGATGTGTTGCTCACGCTGGGCAGTATCGTGGTGCTTTACAGTATTTTCGTTGCGATCGAAATGTGGTTGATGTTCCGTTATGCGCGTAAAGGGCCGTCCAGTTTGCAAACCGGACGCTATGACCTAGAAACCGCGCAAGTGAAGGAGGCTTAATCATGGATTACGAAGCTCTGCGTTTTATTTGGTGGGTGCTGATCGGCGTATTGTTGATTGGTTTTGTGGTCACCGATGGCTTTGATATGGGGGTGGCCGCGCTGTTAAAAGTGATTGGTCGCAACAACGATGAGCGGCGAGTGATGATTAATACGGTGGCCCCGCACTGGGATGGCAACCAAGTGTGGCTGATTACGGCCGCCGGTGCGCTATTTGCCGCGTGGCCAACCGTCTATGCTGCTGCATTTAGTGGTTTTTACCTTGCCATGATGTTGACGCTGTTTGCCCTGTTCTTGCGTCCGATTGCGTTTGAATATCGCTCGAAGATCGATAATCAAACCTGGCGCGACCGTTGGGATTGGGCATTAACAGTGGGCTCGACCGTGCCGGCGATTATCATTGGCGTGGCCTTTGGTAACTTGCTGCAAGGAGTTCCCTTTCACTTTGATGACCTGTTGCGCCTGTACTACACCGGCAGTTTCTGGGGCTTGTTAAATCCCTTTGCTTTGCTGGTTGGGGTGTTTAGTTTGCTAATGTTTGTTAACCACGGTGCGGCGTATTTACAGCTGAAAACTGACGGTGAATTACTGCAGCGGGCAGAGCGTATGAGCCAACTGCTGGGTCTGGTGGCGGCAACCCTGTTCGCGCTGGCGGGTGTGTGGCTGTGGTTTGGCATCGACGGCTTTCAAGTCACCGGTGGTTTGGATACTCAAGCTGCCAGTCGCGTTACGGTGAAAACAGTAGAGCAAATCCCGCATGGCTGGTTTGTCAATTATCAGCGTTGGCCGTTGGCGTGGTTATTGCCAGTAGTGACGATTGCGGGCTTTGTCGGTTGCTCTGTGCTGAGTAAGCTCAGACGTCATGCTTTAGCCTTTGTGGCTTCGGGGCTGGCGATTGCAGGCACCATTGTCACCTTTGGCTTGTCGATGTTCCCGTTTATCATGCCGTCGTCAACCACACCGAATCACAGCCTAACTCTATGGGATGCGACAGCCAGTGAGCTGACGCTGTTTATTATGCTGGTGGTGGCGTTGGTATTTGTACCGCTAATTCTAGGCTATACCGCTTGGAGCTACTATGTGATGCGCGGGCGTTTGAACGTGCAGCACATCCACGATAACAGCAATTCACTGTATTAAGGAGCTGAAGATGTGGTATTTCACTTGGATATTAGGCGTCCTTTTAGCTTGTAGCTTTGGCATTATAAATGCCATGTGGTTAGAGCTAGATGGCTACGCTGGTGAAGAGTCTGGCAGTGACTGATAAAGCTGCAGCGCAAGCCTTACGCCAACAACTCAAAGCACTAAGAGCGCCGCAAACGCGGCGCTTTCGCTGGGCGTTGGGCCTTGCGCTAAGCAATGTTGCACTCTTGATTGGGCAGTATGCCGTACTGGCATGGCTGCTTAATCAATGGTTGCAGGCCAGCTTACACGACAGCTGGCAAACCATAGAGCCCACGCGACTGTATGCTGCTGGGGTGTTTTTGGTGAGTTGTTTACTGATTCGTCCATTGCTGCATTATTGGCGCGAACGCTTGTGTCAGCAAGCCAGCTTGCAGATTCGTCAGGGCTTAAGGCAGCGGTTGTTGGCGTTACTCGCCCAGCCTAGTGCACAACTAGCGCATAGCGACAGCGAAGGGGCGTTGGCGAGCCAAATCCTTGACCAGGTTGATGCCTTAGATGGGTACTTGCAGCGCTATGTGGTGCAGGCTCAGTTGGCGGTGTTGGCTCCCTTACTGTTATTAATAGTGGTGTTTCCACTGAGCCCATTGGCGGGCGCTTTGCTGTTGCTGACCGCGCCTTTGGTGCCTTTGTTTATGATTATTTTAGGGCAGGCGGCGGCTAATAGCAGTCGCCGTCAGTTGCAAGCGTTAAGCCGTTTGAGTGGTCGTTTTTTAGATTTGATTCGCGGTATGAAAGGTTTGCAGCAGTTACAAGCGACAGATTTGGCGCAACAGCAGGTGGCAGATTCCGTAGCAGGCTACCGTGAGCGCACCATGGCGGTGCTGCGCTTAGCGTTTTTATCCAGTGCGGTGTTAGAGTTTTTTGCAGCGCTTTCTATTGCGCTGGTGGCGGTGTACTTAGGCTTGGGCTTGTTAGGGCTTTTACCCTGGGCCAAAGAGCAAATACCTGTGCCCTATGCCAGTGCGTTATTTATTTTGTTATTAGCACCGGAGTTTTATGCACCCTTACGCCAGCTCGGGAGCGATTACCATGCCAAAGCCGATGCTGAGGCGGCGTTAACTGAGTTGCAACCCCTGCTCAATGCCGGTGCGGTGATGCCGCAAGGCGAGCAGCCGTATCAGGCTGAAGGTGCACCGGAGATTTCTTTACAGGCTGTGCGTGTTCTCTCAGCGGCTGGCAGAGCGCGGCTCGCTGTTGATGAAATCACAGTGGCAGCCGCCCAACGGGTGTTAATCCAAGGTGAAAGTGGGGCGGGTAAAACCACCTTATTGCATGTTCTCTTAGGCGGATTGGCGTATCAAGGGCAGGTGCGTGTGAATCAGCAGGATTTGCAGCAGCTGAACCGTCAAGACTGGCTAAATCAGCTGGATTATTTATCGCAAAACCCTAGGTTTATCAGCGGAACTTTGGCGGATAACTTGCGGCTGGCCAAGCCGAGTGCCACGGATGCCCAGCTAATTAAGGTCTTGGAGCAGGTGGGACTGGCAGAGCATGTGTCTGTCCGTGGATTACAGCTGCCACTATTTGAGCGCGGATTAGGTTTGTCTGGTGGGCAGTTAAGTCGTGTGGCTTTGGCACAGCTACTGTTACGTGATCGCCCGCTGTGGTTGCTGGATGAGCCAACGGCGCATCTTGATGACGACAGCCAGCTGCAAATCCATGCGCTGTTAGAGCGTTTAAGTCGCGGCAAAACCCTGTTGTTAGTCAGCCATAGTGCAGCGGGGCTGAACTGGGTGGATCAGCAGGTGACGCTAACGCGAGTAGAAGGGCAGAGCGATGCATCCTGACTTTGAACCGATTCGTTTACGCAGCCTGTTGGCCAGCCGCAAAGGCGCTTGGGGGTTGTCGTTATTGCTTGGTTGGTTGACCCTGTTAGCGGTGGTGGGGTTGTTGGCGATTTCTGGTTGGTTTATTACGGCCAGTGCCGCAGCGGGTTTGGTGGTCGCGGGTGCGTATCAGTTTGATTTTTTTAGGCCCGCCGCGTTAATCCGCTTGGCGGCCATGACGCGTACCGCCGGACGTTATGCCGAGCGGTTGAGCAGCCATAATGCCGCGTTGGCATTGTTGCAGGATTTGCGCTGCCGTTTATTTGCCAAGTTAGCAAAAAGCCCATGGCAACAGGGGCAAGTCTCGGCGAAACAACAGCATCGTCTTATTGGTGATATAGATTTACTGGATCAATTTCCGTTAAGTGTGATCGCACCTTGGTTTTGGGCGCTGTCTATCTTGGCGGTGATTGGTATGTTTTATTACTGGTTAGCGCCGAGCTTGTTTTGGCTGGCGCTGCCGAGTTTGTTATTGGCGGGGCTGGCGTTACAGGCGCTACTGAGCCGCCAATTGGTGCGTTTAGCGCAGCAGGATACGGAACTAGTGGAAGCACGTAAGGTGTTTTTATTGGAAAGCCTACAAATGCGCGCACAGCTGGTGATTTGGCAACAATGGGCGCGGCGCACCGAGCAGTTTTCGGCCTCTGATCAAGCGTACTTACAGCAACATCAGTACCAGCAGCGCGTGAGCAGTGCGTTATTGATGTGGCAGCAGTGGGGGCTAGGGTTCGGGTTGTTACTGCTATTGTGGCAAGGCGGAGTTCTGGTGCAGCAGCAACAGCTGGATATTTCCTGGTTAGTGGCGGCATTGTTAGCTTATTTAGCTTGTTTCGAGATTTTAGCGCCCTTGACCGCCAGCGCCACTGCTTTAGGCCACAGTCAAGCAGCACGAGATCGCTTAAATCAATTAGGCAGTGCCGAGCCTGAACCACAAGCTGCATCGTTGGTGTTGGGTACGCAGTCTCCCAGTTTGCAACTTGACGCGTTGCAATGGTCGTTTACCCAAGCGCAGCCGCTAACCCTGAACGTACAGGCTGGGGAAATGTTGTTGTTGAGTGGTGCGTCCGGTGGCGGCAAAACCAGCTTGTTGGAGACGCTTGCCGGTTACTTGACGCCAGTATCAGGACGTTGCACCTTGAATGGCGAGGCCTACAGCCAGCAGTCAGTGCGCCCGCACATGGCGTACTTACCGCAGCAGTTTGACCTGTTTAATCTGAGTTTGGCGGATAATCTGCGCTTGGGTAATCCTCAGGCGAGTGACGCGCAGCTGTGGGAGGCTTTAGCGAAAGTGGCGCTGGATGACTGGGCCGCCGCACAACCCTTGCAGCTGCAAACCCCGTTGGGAGAGTATGGGCTAGAAGTCTCCGGTGGGCAGGCGCGACGCATTGCCCTAGCGCGCTTGCTGTTACGTCAACAAGCCGTGATGTTGCTGGATGAGCCTTTTGCTGGCCTAGATGAGCAAACCGCTCAGCAAGTGATGAATACTGTCATTGAGCATCAGCGCCAAGGGGTTCTCGTGGTCGTGAGCCACAGCTGGCCTGCCGGCGTATTGAACTTGCCGCAAGTGCAGCAGATAGTTATTACCTGAAAAGCGAAAGCAGGGCTTCGTCACGAATGTGCTCGACAGCCCTGCTAGGTAAGGAAGTGGCTTTTGTGGTGCTAGCAACTGAAGTACCAGCAAGCTTTAAATAGCTGCTGCTAGCCGCGCTGTTGCAGAGCAGCAATACGCACTTCCAGCGGTGGGTGACTCATAAACAGTCCGGCCAAGCCGGTTTTTAAGCCAGCGCTAATTGCAAAAGCACTCAATGTTGCTGGCATTTCTGACTCGCGACCTGATTCAGCCTGCAGTCGGCGCAGTGCACCAATCATTGCACCTGTACCCGCTAAGTTGGCGCCCGCTGCATCGGCACGGAACTCACGCCAGCGCGAGAACCACATAACAATAATGCTGGCCAAGATGCCCAATACCAGTTCGGCAAAGATAGTGGCGACAAAGTAACCAATGCCGGGACCGTCTTCGTTTTTGAAAATAGCCTTATCAACAAAGCTGCCAAAAATCCGTGCAAAGAACATGACAAAAGTATTTACCACCCCCTGTATTAAAGTCATGGTCACCATGTCGCCATTGGCTACGTGACCAATTTCATGGGCTAAAACGGCTTCGACTTCTTCGCGAGAAAAACGCTCAAGCAAGCCTTGACTTACCGCGACTAAAGAATTGTTACGGTTCCAGCCAGTAGCAAAAGCGTTGGACTCATACGCTGGGAAGATACCTACTTCAGGCATGCCGATCCCCGCATCTCGCGCCAAACGTTGCACAGTGGCAACCAACCATTGTTCGTGGTGAGTGCGCGGCTGATCAATAACTTGTGTGCCGGTGCTCTTTTTCGCCATCCATTTGGATAGAAATAAAGAAATAAACGAACCGGAAAAACCAATGACAGCACAGAAAATTAATAGTGTTGTGAGGTCGGTGTCGGTGAGCCTGTCAACGCCAAGCAGCTTTAAGGTAATGCTGGCGATAATCAAAACGGCAAGGTTAGTTGCCAGAAAAAGTGCAATGCGCATCATGATGCTTAGTGCTCCAAAGTTATTAGTTGCTGATTATATAGGTATCCGTCAGACAAAATTCAAGAGGTGCGTTTGCCTGCGCCAAAAAATATGGGGCAGTGCAGGCTTTGTTAGAGTTAGAGCGTAACTTTTCTCGATTGTGATTACTTGGCGGCACTTGCGTTGATTCTGTAGTTTGCGATAGCAAAAAAGCAGGCTTTCAGCAGGGTAAGCGGCAAAGAATTTCCAGAAAAAAAGAATGCTGACGCAGGTTAGGATTAAATTTTGTTACCAGTGCTTGTTTTCAAGTCATTGATGTTAAAGGAATTGTTTTGTCTTAAACGTTAAATTAAAAGTTGGCACACTTTCTGCTTTGTATTAGGTGCGTCACCAATGGCTGTCAAAGCTTTGGCGATAACAAGACTTCCAAGCTAGAGAGTTATTTTTGACGCTAACGATAACTAAAGATGAAAAATGAAGACGATAGCTAAGTATTCGGGACATGCAATTGGCATACCCAAGCAGCACGTCTGATTACTTAAACATCAGCCCTGGAGGCTAAGACTATGGCACTTTCAGTAAATACTAACGTTGCGTCACTGAATACCCAACGTAATTTAAATACCTCTACTAATGCGCTCGCCACTTCGTTGCAGCGTTTGTCTACAGGTTCGCGTATTAATAGCGCGAAAGACGACGCCGCCGGCTTGCAGATTGCTAACCGTTTGACCAGCCAAATTAATGGTATGGGTGTGGCAGTGAAAAACTCCAACGACGGTATCTCGATGGCGCAAACTGCAGAGGGTGCTTTGGAGCAATCCACCACTATCCTACAGCGCATGCGTGACTTGTCATTGCAAGCAGCAAACGGCTCAAACAGCGCTGAAGAGCGTAAAGCGCTTAACTCAGAAGTTGTAGAGCTGAAAAAAGAGCTTGATCGTATTGCTAACACCACTAGTTTTGGTGGTAAGAAATTATTGGACGGCAGCTTCCAAGCCACCACCTTTCAGGTGGGCGCGGCGGCGAACGAAACCATTACTGTTAAGCTGGATGAAATGAGCAGTAAAGCGTTAGAGGCTAAATTCAGTACCGGAACTATTCCAGCTGACGCTCTAGGTACTGCAGGAACTCCAGCAGCATCAGGAGGTGTAATCGCGGTTCAGGTGCAAATGGCAGGTGGTGAAGTTAAGACTTTTTCAGCGAAATTTGAAGTAGGTGCGACTCAAGCCGAACAGGTACAGGCGCTGGCTACAGTGATTAACGATGCTAATATCGGTATAGGTGCCTTTGCTAACGATGACGGTGCATTTGATTTGGTAACGTCCCTAGCCTCGGGTACCGGTGCAGGTCAAATTTCATCGCTTAAATTTGGCAGTGGTCCAGATTTGGCGGCTGCAGAAGCGGATGCAAATGCAGCCACAACAGCGCCAAAAAACGTGGCACTAGCGGCAGCAGCGGCAACTGAAAACAAAGTATCAGATATAGATATTAACTCTGTACTTGGTGCGCAAACTGCGGTGATAATCATTGACCAAGCCATCCAGAAAATTGATGCGCAACGTGCTGATTTGGGTGCGGTACAAAATAGATTTGAGAACACCATCGCAAACTTGCAGAATATTGCAGAAAACGTCTCTGCCGCACGAGGAAGAATTAAAGATACTGATTTTGCGGCCGAAACAGCAGCATTGAGTAAAAACCAAATTATGCAACAGGCTGGAACAGCTATCTTGGCACAAGCCAACCAGCTGCCGCAGTCGGTACTTAGTTTGCTGCAGTAACGAGCATCTGAGAGTTGCATAGTCTGACGGGGGAGCGTGGTTATCGCACGCCACCCCGCCTATATTATGAACTCGGAGGTGAGTTATGGAAATTAATACCAACTTCAGCGTGCTGCCTAGAACAGTGCAAGAGCGACAGCCCACTGTTGCTGAAACACAGATGCTAGGGCGCTCAGGCCGCAAAGAGGATTCTGTAGCTCAAACGCAACAAGCACAGAAAACCCAAGTAAGCAAAGCTGAACGCAGTAAAGAAGAGCTGGAACAAATTGTTGATAAAATGCAAGAAGCAGTCAGTGTCATGCAGCGGAATTTAAATTTTTCCATCCATGACGCAACAGGTACGACAGTGGTAAAGGTTATGGATGCGGGCTCGGGCGAGGTTATTCGTCAGATGCCGACTGAAGATGCGCTCGTTTTGGCCGAAAGACTGGATGAGATGCGTAGTTTGCTGTTTGAGGCACGCGCCTAAAGCTTAATGACAGCAAGATACAGAATCAGTAAAGTGTTCAGTGAGAAGTGTGCAGTGTTTAGCTGATCAGTTAGCTAACGCTCAGCTCTCTAATACGCAACAAACGTCAGAATGACGAAGGTGGTTAACATGGCAGGTATTCCAGGAATAGGCTCAGGCTTAGATATTAAAGGCTTGGTCAACTCAATGGTGCAGGCAGAAACAGCACCCAAAGCTGCCCAGCTTCAACGCCAGGAGAAGACCACTGAAGCCAAGTTTTCTGCGTTAGGTAAATTGCAGAGTGCGCTCAGTAATTTCCAAAGCTCCATGAAAGAGCTTAATAAGATGACGCTATTCGATAATATGAAAGCGGCTTCTTCTAATGGCTCGGCACTCAGCGCGACTGCTAGCAAAACTGCAGCCGCTGGCACTTACAGTGTAGAAGTGACGAGCTTGGCGACCAGCAGTAAAGTAGCGACAAAAGCGGTTGCAACAGATTTTAAAGCCTCTGGCGCTGGTTCTTTAGAAGTTAAGCTGGGCTCCGATGGTGAGGTAACTACCGTCAACATTGCTGATGGCTCAAGTTTGACGGATGTACGTGATGCGCTCAATGAGCAGCTTAAAGACAAGGGCATTACAGCTAATATTGTTAATAACCCAGCCAGCGGTACATCGCAGATTGTGCTTAGCTCGAAAGAAACGGGTGCAGGCAAAGATATTGTGATGACCGGAACGCTGGCAGGTGTAATTGGCGAAGCAGACTTTAATGTCGACGGCACAAAAGACATTAAAGCCGAGGATGGCGGTGCTGGATACTTACAGCAAGCCGCAAATGCTAAATTTAGTATTGATGGTTTGGCGCTTGAGAGCGCAACCAACACAGTTGCAAACGTTATCCCTGATGTTGAATTCACTCTTAAAGGTAAAACTGAAGAAGGCAAACCCCTGACAGTTACCGTTGGTGAGGACCGCTCAGGTGTTAAAGATCAGTTAAAGAAATTTGTCGAATCCTATAATGAATTTATGACTGTCGCCAAAGAGTTAACCGCAGTCACCAAGGTCGGCGATGACAAAGCACCGGTGGTAGGCGGTTTGGTGGGTGACTCTACAGTGCGTAGCCTGTTAAATGGTGTGCGTGCAGAGCTAGGTAATGTAATGCCTGGAGCACAAGGTTTGCGGGTGCTGGCGGACTTAGGCATCACTACCCAGCAAGACGGCAAATTAAAAATCGATGATAAAAAATTAGATGCTGCACTTGAACAGAATTTTGATAAAGTAGGGCAGTTTATTGCTGGTGATAACGGCTTGATGTCTCGCTTAGATAGCAAAATAGATGCTTACACGGGCAAAACCGGTATTATTGGTGAAAGACAAAAGAGTCTTGATTTAGCCCGTTCCGATATCAAGAAACAAACAGAGCGCTTAAATGAGCGCTCAATACAAATTGAGGCTCGATTGCTCAAACAGTTTAACGCAATGGACGCTCTGGTCGGTCAATTAAATTCAACCAGCAGTAGTCTAATGCAATCTCTAGCTAGCTTGCCTGGCATGTCACGAAAGGACTAATAAAGCATGACAAACCCAACAGATACATATAGCAACGTAGGCCAAGAACAAGATTTAACACCTTATCAAGCAGTGCAGGTTTTGCTTGATGGTGCGCTCGACCGTATTTCCGCTGCGATTTCTGCGCAGCAGGCAAACAATCATGCAGAGCGTGGTGAGGCGGTTGATACCACACTCACTATTATCGGCCTGTTACAGGATAGCCTAGACAAAGAACAGGGTGGTGAGTTGGCAGAAAATCTTGATGCTTTGTATGATTATATGACGCGCCGCTTGGCACACGTAGCTGTAGATAAAACCCCTAAAACATTGGAAGAAGTGCAGGAGTTGGTGGTTAAGATTCGCGATGCTTGGGCTGAAATTGACCCTGCAAAAGAGCCAGCACAGCTATAAAAATGATTTAGAAACATCTGTACCAATAAGCCACTACTCATTTAGACTCCAGGCTAGAATGTTTGTAGTGGCTTTGTTTTATTGGGATTTTTTACAGTCAAATGAAGCAGTTTCTAGAATTATTTTTTAAAGAAAGTGGTGCTGTTGTCGATAAATAGAGTAATCCGCAAAACATGGGAGCACGAACAAATGAATGCGATGACAGCTTTACAGCAATACCAATCCGTTAATACACAAGCTCAGGCAGCAGGCGCGGATCCGCACCGCTTAATTCAAATGCTGATGGAAGGTGGCTTAACTCGCTTGGCTCAGGCTCGTGGTGCCATGGAGCGTCGGCAAGTTGCTGAGAAGGGTGAGTTAATTAGTAAGGCTATTGGTATCGTTAATGGTTTACGCCAGAGCCTTGACCTTGAGCAGGGTGGCGAAATAGCACTAAATTTGGACGGCCTGTATGACTATATGGCTAGACGTCTTATGGAAGCTAACCTGAAAAATGATCCGCTCATTTTAGAAGAAGTTTCCAGTTTGTTGCGTGAAGTGAAAGAGGGATGGGACGCAATTGCGGCCTGATAATCCCCAAGAGGGTTCAAGTATGAATGCAGCAGTTTTGCAATTGCAGCAGTCTGGAACAGCGCTACGTGAAGCGCTGGAAAATCAAGACTGGGAAGCAATAGGTGCTTTAGATATGCAGTGCCGGCAAGCGGTCGATCAGGCACTGGCCGATCCGCACAGCGCAGCCGACGAGTTGCGTGAAAAAATGCAGGAATTATTGGACTTGTACCGTGACTTGGTTGCTTCCTGTCAATCTGAGCAGCAGCGTATAGCCAGTGAGCTGGTACAGATTCAGCAGTCAAAAAAAAACGCAAAAATTTATCAGCTCTTTGAATGACAGCTTAGATTAAGAATTGAATAAGAGAACCAGCGCCTATGCCGCTGGTTTTTTTATGATTGCTTGTTTTGTTGCGTATGCTTTTCTGACTTGTGTCAAAAAAATACATAAGCATTAAAATAAGTATGCCATTAAATTGACATTCCATAGTAAATTGACTTAACTGTACACACGTCGCCGTAATCAACTTACGGTATTTATTTAAACTGACTATGAATTGGCCAGTATGCATCGTGAAACTAAACTTCTGCTGATCGAAGATGATCCGCAACAGCGTCAAAATATTGCTTATATTTTTAACTTTATGGATGAAGAGTTTATTGCTGCGGATAGCTCCAAGTGGCGTGATGCGGTAAAAGAACTATCCAATCCCCGCGAGATACTCTGCGCGTTTGTTTCTATGCAAGACAGCGCGCAAGCTCTAACGCTGGTTAAGGAATTATGCCAGTGGGATGAGTTTTTGCCCTTGGTTGTTTTTGGCGATATGCCTAACGATTGGCCGGCTGAGTATCGACAACGAATACTGAACTCTTTGTCCCCCGTACCCACCTACAACAGATTGGTGGACTGCTTGCACCGGGCGCAGGTGTATCGGGATGTTTATGCTGAGGTAGATGAGCGGCGCAACCAGCGTGAAACGCATTTGTTTCGCAGCTTGGTAGGAACTAGCCGCTGCATGCAAAAAGTTAGACAGATGATGCAGCAGGTAGCAGACACTGAGGCTAATGTGTTGATTCTCGGCGAGTCAGGGACGGGTAAGGAGGTTGTAGCACGCAACCTGCATTATAGTTCCTCGCGTAAGGATGGACCTTTTGTTCCGGTTAACTGTGGCGCTATTCCTGCAGAACTGTTGGAAAGTGAGCTTTTTGGTCATGAGAAAGGCGCGTTTACGGGGGCGATAAGCACCCGAGCGGGGCGTTTCGAAATGGCTAAAGGCGGTACGTTGTTTTTAGATGAAGTGGGCGACATGCCGCTGCCTATGCAAGTTAAGTTGCTTAGGGTTTTACAGGAGCGGGTTTTTGAGCGGGTAGGCAGTACCAAAACGCAAACGGCAGATGTACGTATCGTTGCAGCCACACATAAAGATCTGGAGAAAATGATTGAAGCCGGAGACTTTCGTGAAGATCTATTTTATCGTTTAAATGTGTTTCCTATCGAAATGCCCCCATTACGTGAGCGTTCGGAAGATATACCACTGCTTATTAACGAGCTGGTCATGCGTATGGAGAGCGAAAAGCGTGGTTCTATTCGGTTTAACTCAGCTGCCATTATGTCTTTATGTGAGCATGACTGGTCCGGTAACGTGCGAGAGCTAGCCAACTTGGTAGAGCGCATGGCGATTATGTATCCCCATGGTGTTATTGGTGTGAATGAACTGCCCAAGAAGTTTCGCTATCTGGAAGAAGATGGCGGAATTAGAGAGCTGCGGGACGAATTAAGCGAGCGCGCTGCTTTGCAGGCGCCGCTGCTTGAAGAGCCGGAGCCTATTGCGCCAATGGGAAATGTGTTGCCCGCTGAAGGATTGGATTTGCGTGAGCACTTGGCAGACATTGAGCGCGCTTTAATTCAGCAGGCACTTGATGATACGGATGGAGTCGTTGCGCATGCAGCGGAACGCTTGGGTATTCGACGTACAACCCTGGTGGAAAAAATGCGCAAATATGATATGAATCGTTAATCAGGTATGTATTTAGCGAAATAAAAAGGTTGGCCTAAGCCAACCTTTTTTATGCCTGAATTGCTGCGTATTAGCGTAGCGTATCGGGCTGCTTAGCGGCTTTGCGTAGTTCTTTCCATTCATCATGACTGATGGCTGCCTTATCACCACTAAGGCTGTGAACGACTTCTAGATAATCTTGACGCGATGGGTGTCTAACAACGGTTTCACGTCCGTTAACCCTTACCACATAGACGGTTTGCACATTTTGGTGATCAAAACCGCGCCATTGTGCTTTGTCTTTTAAGAGTTGATATTCGTGGTTTTCCAGCGCTTTAATGACGTTGGCGCTGTCTAAGCTCTTGCTGCGACTTACCGCGTCAGCCCATTGATATATGACCGTATAAGCCGAAGCTGCGGCACTGGCGGGGTAAAGACCATACCTGTCGCTGAAGTTTTTAGTGAACATTAACCCCGTGCCTGACTTTTCAATTTCCGGCACGCGCCAAAACCAGTGCTCAGTACCTAGTACGCCCACCATAAGGCTTGGACCTGTTTGTTCAATAACGGTTTGGGTTAGGTTGGGTGCGACAATTTGGGTTTTGCGGTTCAGTCCCATAGTGTCGGCAGTGCGCATGGCGCGTACTAGATCATGACCGTACAGCGCTAACACTATTACTTCGGCATTACTTTCCTCTGCTTTTTTCAACGCGCTGCTGTAGTCAGACTGCTTAGCGGAGGGGAAAGGTACTAATACACCTGGATGGGTGTTGGTGTCTTGTGTGTTGGTGTTTTTACGCAATGACTCTTCTGAACTATGTCCCCAGCTGTAGTCGGCAGTGATATAGAAGTATTTTTTATTGGGGAAATTCAGTGTTAAGTATTCGCCTAGCGCACGAGCCGACATGGTAGCGCTGGTGCTTTCTCTGAATATGTAACGATGGCCTTTTTCGGTAGTGACATCGTTAGCATAGCCAATGGTTGAAAAATAAATGGTTTTATTTTGCCGTGCACGTTCCGCAGCAGCTACGGCTACAGCGCTGGAAACGCTACCAAACAACATAACGGCACCTTCTCCTATCATGCTATCGACGTTGCGTGCAGCTTTTTCTGGCCTGGAAGCAGTGTCACGTGTAATAAGTTTGATAGGTCTCCCTAGTAGCCCGCCCTTGGCGTTAATTTCATCAATGGCCAGCAATGCGCCGCGCATTTGTGCTAAGCCTTCTTCTTTATAGTGTCCGGTGCGCGGAAAGTTAAGCCCGATAATGATGGGCTCTTCTGCAATCGCAGTGATACTAATGCCCAGCCAAAGAGCCAAAGCTAAAATCATACGGATCAAGTGAAATCTCCTTATTAAATCTGCAACGAAACAGAATAATGCCTCGACTTTGCTGTTTTTGTTAGTTGCTGGAAAGTCTCCGTTAGTCGAAAGCTGCTTATGTTTTAACTCT
Source organism: Thiopseudomonas acetoxidans (assembly GCF_030362935.1). NCBI lineage: Bacteria > Pseudomonadati > Pseudomonadota > Gammaproteobacteria > Pseudomonadales > Pseudomonadaceae > Thiopseudomonas > Thiopseudomonas acetoxidans. The sequence continues at coordinate 206,553 of NZ_JAUCDY010000002.1, read as the reverse complement.
AGGTATAATAAAGCGGCAAAGCAAAATAAAACAGCTAGTGATGGGAGGTTTTGTGTCAAAACGAGAAGTGCAGCTTGAGGCAAGCTGGAAGGCCGTATTGCTGGACGAGTTTGAACAGCCTTACATGCGTTCACTGAGCAGTTTTTTGCGTGAAGAAAAAAAACAGGGTAAAGAGATTTTCCCTCCTAACCCTTTGATTTTTAACGCGCTGAATCTAACACCTTTAACCGAAGTAAAGGTGGTTATTTTGGGGCAAGATCCTTATCACGGACCAGGGCAGGCTCACGGGTTAAGTTTTTCAGTGCCTCAAGGCGTAGCTATTCCACCGTCGTTGCAGAATATTTATAAAGAGCTGCAGCGCGATCTTAATATTCCCATAGCTGAACATGGCTGTTTAGAGCATTGGGCGCGGCAGGGGGTGTTACTGTTAAATACGACTCTTACCGTTGAGCAAGCCAAGGCCGGCTCGCACGCTAAGCAGGGCTGGCAGCGATTTACTGATCGTATTATTGAGTTGGTTAACCAGCAGCGCGAACATGTTGTGTTTATGCTCTGGGGTGCGCATGCGCGCAGCAAGGCGGATTTGCTCGATACGCGAAAACATCTATTGCTAACTTCAGCACATCCATCGCCGTTATCTGCCTACCGCGGCTTTTTAGGCAATGGCCATTTTAGTAAGTGCAATAAGTTTTTGCTGCAGACGGGGCAGACCTCTATTGATTGGCAGCTTTAGGGCAATTATAAAACTGTGCACCTGTTAGAGATTTTATTTGTCGTAAAAGCTAGGCTGTGGCGTTTTAATGGCATGCTGATGACAGGTGGTTATTAGCATTTAGCTGGGAAAGCAATGCTAAGTAAAATTGAAAAACTTAAAGAAAAGCTTGAATTAAAGCCCGAACACGAGCTTGAAATACAAAGCTACACGAAACAGCTGCTCAGTCAGAATAAAAATTTTTATCAGCAAATACAGCGTTGGGGCAAAAGACACTGTAGCGGATACTTGCTTCCCGGCCATGAGCTTTTGCTTGATGGGTTTTATGAGGCTGTAATCGGCGGTGAATACCAAGAGAACCTCTATACCGTGGTGTATCGCCAGACACTTAACTGGTATCAGTTAGGTCTTGGCGATACCGATGCTGTGTTGCTGTATAACAAGGTTCGCCAGCTGGTTACCAGCTATGGCAATTCCTTTGGTTATAGCCGCTTGGCTTACTTGTTAAACCAAGTGGTTGATTTATGCATTAGTTTGTCCGTTGAAGTGCGTACTTTGCTGTTCAAAATGGTGCACATAAAACAAGCCGCCGAATACGAAAGTCAGCGTATTAATCAGGTGTTTTCTATCTTATCAAGCAACTTACCGAGCGACTTGGTAAAAGCCTATGTAAAGCATCAGAGCTGGAAATATCAGGTATTTGCATTAGCTTTAGGGCAAGGCTTGGATACTGTAGTTGAACCACTGCCGATTGAAAGTTGCCATCTGACCCGCTGGTTGAAAGAAGATAACTACCGCTCAGTGGAACGTAAAACGTTTGATGCGTTGCATGAACGGGCCCATGAACTCAGCACTATTATTGTCCATCAGGCAGCTGAGCATCGCCCTGAGCAAGTCAGCCTATATTTACAAGAGTTTGAGCAGACCAGTGAAGAGCTTGGCCGCTTGTTGCTTGAGTGTTTGGAAAAGCATATTGCCCAAATGGCAACCCATGATCAGTTAACGAAGCTGCTGAATAGAACCACGTTAGAAGCCAAATTTAGTCGCGAGCGTGCTTTGGCGCAAAGGCTGGAACAAACATTAGGCTTTATGCTGATAGATATAGACCATTTCAAGAAAGTTAATGATGAATATGGCCACTTTGTTGGCGATATGCTGTTGGTGGAGTTTGCTCAGTTGTTAGTGCAGCATGCGCGTATGACTGACAGGGTCTTTCGTTGGGGAGGAGAGGAGTTTGTTGTTTTCGGTATGTTGGAGCCTGATGCTGCGCAGGGCATGCAGCAGTTTGCCGAGCGAATCCGCCAAGCTGTGGAGCAAGCAGAGTTTTGTAAACAAATGAAAGCGTTGCAAGTGACGGTCAGCGTTGGGGTGGTCGAGTTCCCAGCCAGCTCTGAACTGAGCCTGCAAAGAGTATTTGCTCAAGCGGATACGCTGCTGTATCAAGCAAAACAGCAGGGACGCAATCAAGTACAGGCTGCTTTTTTGTGACTAGCGGTGCCTTAGCCTGCAAAGCTTCCGGAGCTCCACCTGTTGTTAGTAGGCTGCTGACCAAAATGCGCGACAAGCCCGTACTTTTAGTGCGGGGAAGGATAGCGCTGGAAGGCTGTAGCCTTCCTTAATAGGGTCGGGTTTGCTGCTCTATGTATTGGCGTATCACTGAAATAGGCGCACCACCAACACTGCCGGCGTAGTAACTGGGACTCCATAGCGCGTTCTTCATATACGCAGACTTGATTAGCTCTGGGTGCAGTTGCTTGAGCCTCCGACTCGACACACCTTTCAGGCTATTAACCAGTTTCGATACAGACACCTTCGGTGGAAAGTTCACCAGCAGGTGAACATGGTCGGCTTCACCATTAAACTCCACAAGCTCCGTTTCAAAGTCCTCACACACGCTGCGAAAGATACTTTCCAGCGACCTAAGATGTTCATCAGTGAACACTACGCCTCGGTACTTTGTAATAAAGACCAAATGAGCATGTAGCTCAAAAACGCAGTGCCTGCCTGTTCTGTATGGGTTGTTTTCTTTCATAGCCCAATTATAATCGAAGATATGAAACACACCAAGACCCTCAAAGTTCGAGTCAAAGACAAGCACCGTCCGCTGCTCAATCAAATGGCACGGTCGGTTAACTTTGTCTGGAATTATGTGAACGAACTCAGTCACCGCTCTATCAAAGAGCAGGGTGTGTTTTTGTCTGCCTACGATATTCAGAAGTACACCCAAGGCGCACACAAAGAACTGGGGCTGCACAGCCACACGGTTCAGAAAGTGGGTGCTGAGTACGTTATCCGCCGTAAGCAGTTCAAGAAGGCGCGGCTCAACTGGCGTAAATCCGGGGGTGCTCGCCGCTCGCTGGGTTGGGTTCCAATCAATACCGGCATGGCGAAGTGGAAAAACGGGCAGGTGTACTACAACGGACACTACTTCAAGGTCTGGGACAGCTACGACCTAGCGTTGTACACGTTCAAGTCTGCCTCGTTCAACGAGGACGCCCGTGGTCGCTGGTATTTCAATGTCGTGGTTGAAGTTGAGGCGGACATGCCCGCCGGTCAAGACAAGATCGGTATCGACCTTGGTCTGAAAGATACCGCCACCTGCTCGGACGGAACCAAGCTAGAGGCAGGCCGGTTCTACCGTGATCTGGAGTCGAAGCTGGCTGTTGCACAACGCGCAGGAAAGAAAAAACGTGTCAAAAACATTCACGCCAAGATTGCCAATCGGCGCAAAGACGCCTTACACAAGTTCAGCCGTCAACTGGTGAACCGTGCGGGTGAAATCTACGTTGGCAATGTGAAATCATCCTCGCTGGCCAAAACCAAGATGGCCAAGTCAGTGCTGGACGCTGGCTGGGCCATGCTGAAAACAATGCTGGAATACAAATGCGCTCACGCAGGCATTGTTTTTAAAGAGGTCAACGAGTCGTACACCACCCAAGCCTGCTCGTGCTGCGGTTGCATTTCCGACAGTAGTCCGAAGGGTAGATCAGGTTTGCGAATAAGAGAATGGACTTGCAGTGAGTGTGGTGTCACTCACGACCGCGACATCAATGCGGCCAAGAACATTCTTGCGGTCGGGCATGGCCGTCCTGTAGAGGGAATCCCCGTCCTTTAGGGCGGGGAGGATGTCAAGCGGGTTGGTATAGTCTTGGTTCGACCAGCAACACTGCTGGTCGTCCGCAGTGAATTACTCAGGTTCTAGTACGCTAGAAACTAGCGCAGTGCGCGCCTGAGGGTGCTTGACCTGAGCCTAGCGCAATAACGGGCGGCTCCATGCGCAGATTGACCGGTTCAGAGCTGTACCAATCCCAGACAAAAAATCCTATCAATACCAGCCAAAAAATTAGCACGCGTGGTTTGCAGAGTATCGTCATGATTAGTATCCATAATGTTTACGGATGCGTACACCCGCTAAAGAACCTAGAAAAGCCAGCACTACCCAAATCCAGCCGTGTAAACTGCCAGTAGAGATACCGCTGACCATGGCGCCAACGTTACAGCCGAACGCTAGGCGTGAGCTGTAACCCAGCAGGAAACCAGCCAAGATACCGACCAGCCATTGCTTGGCGGTGAGCTTGCTTTGTGAGTCGCTTTTTTTGCCAGAAAAAATTAACAAGGCACCGGCTAAAATCCCAAGGTTGGTAATGGTGGTGAGATCCAAAAACACTGATTGCTGTAGTGCTTGCGCATGGGTGGCTTGGCTCCAGAAAGTGTTAACACTGGGGTCGAACAGATTAGCAGCTTGAGCCACCTTGGCAGTCCATAAGCCAAAGCCATAGACAATGCCCCACGGCTGTCCCGCAACAACCAAGTTAGTAACGGCCAGCACCGCCAGTAAAACCGCACCGATCAAGAGCGTTTTATTAAAAGCAGGGCGGGCAACTTTAGCGCCTTTACTCCACCACCAGCTGATGCCGGCAAATATAGCTAAGCCGACAAAGGTTAAAATTAAAGCACCGCTTAAACCTGCTGAGCTGAGTAAGCTAACGGGTTGTAATTTACCCAGTTCGAGCCACCAGCCAAGGTGAACCGAACCCAAGAAGCTGCCGAGGGCAAACATTGGCAAGATGGCCATGTTCAGAGGAATGCCCAAGCCTGCCTTGTACAGTGTGCCAGAACCACAGCCGTCGGCAATTTGCATCGCAGCACCAAACACCAGCGCGCCAACTAGCAGGCTGATACTGGGTGGTCCTAGTGCGGCATTCAGTTCCGTAGGGAAGGCCGCGAGCAAGGGTAACGAGATGGCGGCGGCAATGCCTAACAACAGTATTTGCGCGTAAACGCCACTAGGATCGCGGTTTTCAATGAGGTTGCGCCAACCGGTGGTAAAACCAAAACGCATGCCAGCCAGTACTAAGCCCAAACCAATGCCAAGGATAAACAATAGGCTTTGGCGGATAGACACTGACCAGAGTAAAAAGCCAGCAAAGATGAACAGGGCTAACACCAGCCCACTACGGTTTTTGTTCATGAGTTATTTCACCAGTTGTTGAAGCTTTGCGGTAATTTGATCCAGACGCGTTGGCGCGTTATCCATGGGCAAGGCGGTTTTGCTTTGTGTCCACTCCGCCATGGAGGCTGGATAGAGACGCACGTTAGGTAGCTGGGCCAGTTCGGATAACACAAACCAATTGGTGGCGGCCCAGTGGCCGGTATTACAGAAAGACAGGGTTTCTTGGGCTTGATTCAAGCCTTGTTGCTGCACCAGCTTCTTAATTTCATCTACCGAGCGAATACGGGTATCGCCTGCATTAAACCACTGCTGGAACGGTGTATTCTGTGCGCCGGCAATGGTGCCTGGAGTGGTGGCCATAGGAGCTTTCATTTGCCCGTGAAAAAAAGCTGGTGGACGGGAGTCCAGTAACTGGAAATTACCTTGTTGCTGGCTGATCTTATTGAGCAGCTCATCTTTAAAGATGGCCAGTTCAGGATGTAGTCTGAGCTCAATCTGACTGGGACGCAAAGCATTACTGGTTTGGCTAACAGGGTGCTCTTGTTGCGCCTGCCAGTATTTATAGCCACCATTGAGTATGCTGATATTGCTAAAGCCTAGATACTTGAGCGTCCAGTAAACCCGTGCAGAAGCACCGAAGTCGGTCTCGTCCTCTCCGGTAGAGTAGACGACTAGGTGCTGGTCATAATCAAGACCTAGCTCATGGATAAGCGCTTGAAATGTGGTCGTGTCAGCCAACTGGCCTGGGCTATTGGCGGGACCGCGCCAGCGACCGTAAGGAGCGGAAATTGCATTAGGGATATGACCTGCGGCATAGGCTTCAGGCGCACGAATATCAATGGTTTGTGTTTGAGCTTGTTCAAGCAGTGGCAGCAGTTCGTGGCTTTCGATTAATGGCTGACTTTGCGCAAAAGTAGCTACGCTTAGGCTCAGCAGCAAAAAGCTAAGGATTCGGGAAAAGTATGACATAACACCCTCAGGAATATTCGTTAGGGTGCGTATGGTTGCATGCTTTTTTGGTTATTAGAAATAACTTTTTAATATATGTTTAGAATAAGGTGGGGAAAGTCTAGGAAGTAAAAACCGGTCATTGATGAGTTAATAAGCGGAGTCGAAACATAAGAAGCCTCTGAATAACTACCTGCGTAGCTACCACTGCGTTAAAAACGTACTCAAAATGCTCATTTACTCGGTGTAAACTGCGCTTTTTCGCACGTTTTTGCCTTGTGTTAGCGTCCTCGGTAACGTTATTCAGAGGTTCCATAAAAAAAGAGCGCCGCTGTTGGCGCTCTTTTAGGTCTAGCAATAGCTGGTTAGTCCTGCGCTAAGAAGAACCAAGTATCCAGCACTGAGTCAGGGTTGAGTGACACTGTGTCAATGCCTTCTTCCATGAGCCAGCGGGCTAAGTCTGGGTGGTCAGACGGGCCTTGACCGCAGATGCCGATATATTTATCAGCTTTGCGGCAGGCTTGAATCGCCATGGACAGTAGCTTTTTAACGGCTGGATCACGCTCATCAAACAGGTGCGCAATGATGCCTGAGTCACGGTCCAGACCCAGACAGAGTTGAGTCATGTCGTTGGAGCCGATAGAGAAGCCATCGAAGTATTTGAGGAACTCATCAGCCAGCAGTGCGTTAGAAGGCAGCTCACACATCATAATAAGACGCAGGCCGTTTTCACCACGCTTAAGGCCGTACTCAGCTAGCAGCTCAACCACCTGTGCTGCTTCACCGGTGGTGCGCACAAAGGGCACCATCAACTCGACGTTGGTTAAGCCCATCTCTTCACGAACTTTTTTCATCGCACGACATTCTAGCTCGAAGCAGTCGCGGAACGAGTCGCTGATATAGCGCGACGCACCACGGAAACCCAGCATGGGGTTTTCTTCGGTCGGCTCGTACAGCTTGCCGCCAATGAGGTTGGCGTATTCGTTGGATTTAAAGTCAGACATACGCACAATGACTTTTTTCGGCCAAAACGCAGCCGCCAATGTGCTCACCCCTTCGACAATTTTATCGATGTAGAAGTCTACAGGGCTGGCATAACCGGCCATGCGTTTCTCGATACTGTCTTTTAACTCAGGTGTCATGCTGTCAAAGTTGAGCAGCGCTTTGGGGTGGACGCCGATCATGCGGTTAATAATGAACTCAAGACGCGCCAAGCCAACACCTTCGTTGGGTATTTGAGCGAAATCAAAGGCGCGGTCGGGGTTACCTACGTTCATCATAATTTTGAAAGGGATGTCAGGCATTGCATCAACAGAACTGGTGCGTACATCAAAGCCTAATTCGCCTTCAAAGACATAACCGGTATCGCCTTCGGCGCAGGATACGGTTACGCCTTGACCATCTTTCAGTGCTGTGGTGGCGTTGCCGCAGCCAACGACTGCAGGAATACCTAGCTCGCGGGCGATAATAGCAGCGTGACAGGTACGACCACCGCGGTTGGTGACGATGGCGCTGGCGCGCTTCATCACTGGTTCCCAGTCAGGGTCGGTCATATCTGAAACTAACACGTCACCGGGCTGTACTTTGTCCATTTCTGCGACATCGTTAATGATGCGTACCGGACCAGCACCAATGCGCTGACCAATAGCACGACCTTCCGTCAGTACGGTACCTTTTTCTTTGAGCAGGTAGCGCTCCATTACATTAAGGTTGCTGCGGCTTTTTACGGTTTCTGGGCGCGCCTGAACAATGTAAAGCTTGCCGTCGTCGCCGTCCTTAGCCCACTCAATATCCATTGGGCAGCCATAATGCTTTTCGATGATCATTGCTTGTTTGGCCAGCTCGGTGACTTCCGCGTCAGAGAGCGCAAAGCGCATGCGATCGGCTGGGTCAACCTGAATGGTTTCTACTGATTTGCCGGCAGTGGCTTCAGCGCCGTAAATCATTTTCAATGCTTTACTGCCCAGGTTGCGGCGCAAAATAGCGGGGCGACCTGCTTCTAGGGTGGGCTTGTGCACGTAAAATTCGTCTGGGTTAACCGCGCCTTGAACAACGGTTTCACCTAAGCCATAGGCACCGGTAATAAACACAACATCGCGGAAACCTGATTCAGTATCCAGAGTAAACATCACACCAGCTGCGGCAGTTTCTGAGCGTACCATGCGTTGTACGCCAGCCGACAGGGCAACCTGACGATGGTCAAAGCCTTGGTGTACACGGTAGGCGATGGCGCGGTCGTTAAACAGTGACGCGAATACTTCCTTGGCGGCGCGAATGACGTTCTCAACACCGCGAATATTCAAGAAGGTTTCTTGCTGTCCAGCAAAGGAGGCGTCTGGCAAGTCTTCAGCGGTAGCAGATGAGCGTACCGCAACGGCCATATTGTCATTGCCTTGCGCCATTTCGGCAAAAGCAGTGTGTATGTCGTCATTTAGTTGAGGCGGGAAGTCGGCGTCCATGATCCATTGACGGATTTGCGCGCCTGCTTCGGCAAGGGCGTTAACGTCATCAACATCAAGAGTGTCGAGCAAGTTATGAATCCGCTCGTCTAGATGGTTGGCATCAATAAAGTCGCGGTAGGCTTGTGAGGTAGTGGCAAAACCACCGGGAACGCTTACCCCAGCTCCAGATAAATTACTAATCATTTCGCCAAGGGAGGCGTTTTTGCCACCGACGCGTTCTACGTCGTGATTGCCGAGCTTGTCGAGGGAAACTACGTATTCAACCAAGGTGATCTCTCCACGTTTGTTTCTAAAAAGGTCAAATTGACCGTGGTTACTTAACAGCAAACCAGTGGTAATAATATTTTGCATGTTTATTTGCAAAACTAGTGCTCTATAATAGCCGACAATCCCTATTTACTTAAGGCTTTTTTATAACTATGAAACGAACAGCTTTGTTTATCTCAGATGGCACAGGTATTACCGCTGAAACATTAGGGCAAAGTTTGTTGGCCCAATTTGATGGGATAGAGTTTCGCTTTATCACCCGTCCCTACATAGATACAGCGGATAAGGCGCATGCGATTGTTGAGGAAATTGGCCGAATTGCTGAAGCCGATCAGGCGCGTCCGGTAGTGGTTGATACTGTGATTGATGTACAGATTCGCGATATTTTGGCGCAAGCCAATGCGTTTCGCGTGGATATTTTTGCCAGTTACTTAGCGCCATTAGAGGAAGAGTTAGCCACGCACTCCAGTTATTCCGTGGGTAAATCGCACTCCATCACCCATAGCAGTAACTATATGGATCGTATTGATGCGGTGCACTATGCGCTAGAAAACGATGATGGCGGTCATACGCGCCATTACGACAGTGCAGACATTATATTGGTGGGCGTATCACGTTGTGGAAAAACGCCGACGTGCTTATATATGGCGATGCAGTATGGGATTCGTGCGGCCAACTATCCGCTGACTGAAGAGGATATGGAGTCGTTGCAACTGCCCAAATCACTCAAAGAACATCGTGAGAAGCTATTTGGTTTAACCATTGATGTGGACCGTTTGGCGGCTATTCGCCACGAACGCAAACCCAACAGCCGTTACGCCAGCTATGCACAGTGCGAGTTTGAGGTGCGCGAGGTTGAGGGGTTATTTGCGCGCGAAAACATTAATTTTATTAATACGACCCATTTTTCGATCGAGGAAATTTCCGCTAAAATTTTAGTGGAAAAAGGAATTGAACGTCGCTTGAAGTAAGGGGTGTGTCAACCTATGCCTAGCCCTAACAGCGGCATGAGTTTTTTAGAGTGGCCTTGACTTACTAATCCTCGTGGCTCGGCAGACGATCTGTTTGTGCAGAGCTACCGTTCACCAACAAGCGGATAGGTGCAGCAGTATTTTCAAAGACTGCTCAATATCCGTATTTCATTGTTGCGCTTATCTCTAGCGGGTATAATCGGACGTTTTTTAAGCAAGATGGCAGTTATGCAACTGGTTCGCGGTTTACATAATGTTCGCCCTAGCGCGCAAGGCTGTGTGGCGACTATTGGCAATTTCGATGGGGTGCACTTAGGGCACCAACAGATTTTGCAGAGTTTGGCCGTGCGCGCAAAACAACTCAGCTTGCCTAGCTGTGTCATTATCTTTGAGCCACAGCCACTGGAATACTTCAAACCCGAACAAGCACCTGTGCGCTTAACGCGTTTGCGGGACAAGCTTGAGTTGTTTCAACAACTGGGGGTGGACTGGGTGCTTTGCGTGGCGTTTAACCGCAAATTCCAACAGCTCAGCGCACAAGAGTTTGTCCGCCAAGTCTTAGTAAAAGCCCTGAATGTCAAGCACTTGCAAGTGGGTGATGATTTTCGTTTTGGTTGCGATCGCAGTGGTGATTTCGCATTTTTACAGGCTACAGGCGCTGAGTGTGGTTTTTCAGTGGAGCCGACGACTACCGTGATGCAGGCCCAGCAACGCATCAGCAGCACGTTGATACGTCAAGCGTTGGCCGAGGCTGATTTGCCCTTGGCAGAGCGTTTGTTGGGGCGGCCCTTTAGTATTAGTGGTCGTGTGATGCATGGGCAAAAGCTGGGTCGCACTTTGCATGCGCCAACTGCCAACGTGCAACTCAAGCGTTATCTAGCGCCGATGCAGGGCGTGTTTGTGGTGCAGGCGCATCTGGCCGATGGGCGCAGTGTGGCAGCGGTAGCCAATATAGGTACCAGGCCAACAGTAGAGCAGAGTGGGCGTGCTTACTTAGAAGTGCATCTGCTAGACTTTGCTGAAGATTTATACGGACAGCGCATGACCGTGGTTTTTCATCAAAAATTGCGTGATGAAGAAAAATTCACCTCGTTGTATGCGCTGCAAGCAGCCATAGCAGAAGATATTCGCCTCGCACGATTGTATTGGCAGCAGTACGCGATGAAACATCGTCTTTAAAATATTATTCAAACAAAACCTTGGAAAGAACATGACCGATTACAAAAGCACGTTAAACCTACCGCAAACGGCTTTCCCGATGAAGGCGGGCTTGCCTAATCGTGAACCACAGATGCTTGCGTATTGGGACAGCATTAACCTGTACCAAAAAATGCGTCAGGCAAGCGAAGGGCGACCGCGGTTTATTTTGCACGATGGCCCTCCCTATGCCAACGGCGATATTCATATTGGTCATGCGGTTAACAAGATCATTAAAGACATTATTGTGCGTAGCAAAACCCTATCTGGATTTGATGCGCCCTATGTGCCCGGTTGGGATTGTCATGGTTTGCCGATTGAGCACCGCGTGGAAGTGAAATACGGTAAAAACCTGCCTGCAGACAAGGTGCGTGAGCTATGCCGCGATTACGCAACGCAACAAATCGAAGGGCAAAAAGCCGACTTTATTCGCCTGGGTGTGCTGGGCGAATGGGATAATCCGTATAAAACGATGGATTTTGCCAATGAGGCTGGCATTGTCCGTGCCTTAGCAAAAATGGTTGAGGCGGGGTTTGTGTTTCAAGGTTTAAAGCCCGTCAACTGGTGTTTTGATTGCGGTTCGGCACTGGCTGAGGCCGAAGTTGAGTATCAAGACAAGCAGTCGGATGCCATCGATGTAGGCTTTACCTGTGCCGAGCCAGAAAAATTAGCGCAAGCCTTTGGTGTAGATGCGCTGAGCAAACCCGTACAGATGGTTATCTGGACCACCACGCCATGGACTATTCCGGGTAACCAAGCGCTGAACATTCACCCTGAAGCTGAGTATGCCTTGGTCGATGTGGGCGAGCGTTTATTGCTAGTAGCAGAAAGCCTAGCTGAGAGCGCGCTGCAGCGTTACGAATTAACCGGTGAAGTGATTGCCCGCGCACCGGGAACCGCGCTGGAAAACATTAACTTTAAACACCCTATTTATGAGCGCATGGCACCGGTTTATTTGGCCGACTATGTGGAACTGGATTCAGGCACAGGCGTGGTGCACTCGGCGCCTGCCTACGGTGAAGATGACTTTTATACCTGCCTGAAGTACGGCATGCACCAAGATGAAATATTACGGCCCGTGCAAAGCAATGGCGTATTTGAACCTGAGCTTGAGTTTTTTGGTGGTCAGTTTATTTGGAAAGCCAACGCTAACATTGTCGCAAAGCTTGAGGAAGTTGGCGCACTGTTAAAGCATGAATCAATTCAACACAGCTACATGCACTGCTGGCGTCATAAAACCCCATTGATTTACCGTGCGACTGCGCAGTGGTTTGTCGGTATGGATACTGTTGTTGAGCAAGGCGATAGCCTGCGCGAGCGCGCACTGAATGCGATTGAGCAAACTCAGTTCACCCCAGCTTGGGGACAAGCGCGTCTGCATAATATGATTGCCGGTCGCCCTGATTGGTGTATTTCCCGTCAGCGTAACTGGGGCGTGCCAATTCCGTTCTTCTTGCACAAAGTAACCGGCGAGCTGCATCCGCGCACGGTTGAGCTGATGGAAGCCGTGGCGCAACGTATTGAACAGAGTGGCATCGAGGCGTGGTTTAAACTGGATGCGGTTGAGCTGTTGGGTGATGAAGCGCCAGATTACGAAAAAATTAGTGATACGCTGGATGTGTGGTTTGATTCCGGCACGACCCATTGGCACGTGCTGCGTGGTTCACACTCGCTAGGGCATAGTGAAGGCCCGCTTGCAGACCTGTATTTGGAAGGCTCGGATCAACACCGTGGCTGGTTCCATTCATCGCTGTTAACCGGCTGTGCCATTGACGGCCATGCGCCTTACCGTGGCTTGCTCACCCATGGATTTACTGTGGATGAAAAAGGCCGCAAGATGTCTAAGTCTATGGGCAATGTGATTGCACCCCAAGAAGTGACCGGAACCCTAGGCGCAGACATTTTACGCCTGTGGGTGTCTTCGACGGATTACGCCAGTGAAATGTCCGTATCGCAAACTATTTTGCAGCGCAGTGCTGATGCCTATCGCCGCATTCGCAATACCGCCCGCTTTTTGCTGGCTAACTTAAACGGTTTTGATCCAGCCAAAGATTGCGTCGAACCAGAGCAAATGCTGGCCCTTGATCGTTGGGTGATGGATGCTGCGGCGCGCTTACAGGATGAAATTGATAGCTCTTACAACGACTACCGTTTCCACAGCGTGTATCAGAAAGTGCATAACTTCTGTGTGCAAGAGTTGGGCGGTTTTTATCTGGATATCATCAAAGATCGCCAATACACCACTGGTGCAGACAGCCTGCCACGACGTTCCTGCCAAACGGCTTTGTACCATATTGCTGAAGCCCTGGTGCGTTGGATTGCTCCGGTGCTGAGTTTTACCGCAGACGAAATCTGGCAAAACCTACCCGGTGAGCGCAATGAGTCGGTGATGCTGAATACTTGGTACGCAGGCTTACCGCGCTTACCCGAAACTGCTGCGCTGGGTGCAAGCTACTGGGAGCAGGTGATGGCGGTTAAAGATGCCGTTAACAAAGAACTGGAAAACCAGCGTAATGCTAAAGCGGTGGGTGGTAACCTGCAGGCTGAAGTGACTCTGTATGCGGATGAGCAGTTGGCGCAATTGCTGAAAAGCCTGGGTAATGAATTACGTTTTGTGATGATTACTTCAACAGCCGACGTGCAACCTTTAGCCAGTGCGCCTGATACGGCAGTAGCAACCGATGTGGCTGGTCTGCGTGTGCATATTCTCAAATCAGTTCATAGTAAGTGTGGCCGTTGCTGGCACCATTTAGCGGATGTCGGTAGTCATGCTGAACATCCTGAGTTGTGTGGTCGTTGTATTGAGAACATTGAAGGCCAAGGCGAGGTACGTCACTATGCCTAAGGGCATGGCTGGCTTGGGGCAGCTTAAATGGCTGTGGCTAACGCTGTTTGTGCTCGTGCTTGATCAGGCTAGCAAACAGTGGTTTGAAAATAATTTGTCGCTGTATGAGCAGGTTGTCATCATCCCTGACTTATTTAGCTGGACGCTGGCCTACAACCGCGGCGCAGCTTTTAGCTTTTTAGCTGATGAAACCGGCTGGCAGCGTTGGTTTTTTGCGCTGATTGCCGTTGTGGCGAGTAGCGTTTTATTGGTCTGGCTCAAGCGTTTGCAATCACACGAGCGCTGGGTAGGTATAGCTCTAGCGCTGGTGCTGGGTGGCGCTTTGGGCAATTTATATGACCGCGTGGTGCTGGGCCATGTGGTGGATTTTATTTTAGTACACTGGAAAACCCAGTGGTACTTTCCAGCGTTTAATGTGGCCGACAGTGCCATTACTGTGGGGGCGATCATGTTGATTTTGGACATGCTAATGAACTCGTCCGCCAAAAAAGCCTAATCAAAGGATACAAACCATGAGTGAACAACGAATTGGCCAGCAGAGCACAGTGACCTTGCATTTTGCTTTGAAGCTGGAAAGCGGCGATGTGGTTGATAGCAATTTCGATAAAGAGCCCGCCACCTTTACCGTGGGCGACGGTAATCTGTTGCCAGGCTTTGAACAAGCGCTGTTTGGTTTTAAGGCTGGCGATAAACGTAGTATTGTGATTCCTCCTGAGCGCGGCTTTGGTCGCCCCAATGAGCAGAACGTACAGGTGATGCCGCGTAAGAATTTTACCGAGCTAGAACTCGAGTATGGCGTGATGGTGATGTTTCGGGACGCTGCAGGTGGCGAAATTCCCGGCGTAGTTAAAGCCTTTGATGACAAAGAAGTCACCGTCGATTTTAATCACCCTCTAGCCGGACGTGATATCACCTTCGAGGTGGAAATTGTTGAAGTGGTTAACGGCTAACGAGGTTTTTTATGCAGATTAAATTGGCCAATCCCCGTGGCTTTTGTGCTGGAGTGGATCGTGCTATTGAGATAGTCAATCGTGCACTGGAGGTGTTTCAACCGCCGATTTATGTACGCCATGAGGTGGTGCACAACAAGTTTGTGGTCGAAGATTTGCGTGAGCGTGGCGCGGTATTTGTTGAAGAACTACATCAGGTGCCTGATGACGCTATAGTGATTTTTAGTGCGCACGGTGTTTCCAAAGCCGTGCAAAATGAAGCCCAGAGCCGCGGGTTAAAAGTTTTTGATGCGACCTGTCCGTTGGTGACCAAGGTACATCTAGAAGTGCTGCGATACAGCCGTGACGGACGCGAATGTGTACTGATTGGTCATGCGGGTCACCCAGAGGTGGAGGGCACCATGGGGCAGTACGATAACAGCCAAGGTGGGCAGATTTATTTGGTTGAAGACGAAAAGGATGCGGCTGCACTCGAAGTTAAAAACCCAGAAACCCTCGCTTTTGTAACCCAAACTACCCTGTCGATGGATGATACCAGTCGCGTAATTGATGTGTTAAGAGCGCGTTTTCCAGCGATTAGCGGGCCACGTAAAGATGATATTTGCTACGCCACACAAAACCGCCAAGATGCAGTGAAACAATTAGCCAGAGATTGCGATGTGGTGTTAGTGGTGGGTAGCCCTAATAGCTCTAACTCTAATCGCTTGCGTGAGCTGGCTGAACGCATGGGAACACCGGCTTATTTAATTGATGGTGCTGAAGATATGCAGCGTCATTGGTTTGCTGATGATGCCATTGTGGGTATGACAGCTGGGGCTTCTGCTCCCGAAATATTAGTGCAAGGGGTGATTGTACAATTGCAGGAGTGGGGCGCAACCATAGCGCAAGAATTGGATGGTCGCGCCGAAAATGTGACGTTTTCTATGCCTAAAGAGCTGCGCTTGGTGGATGTAACCAACGCGCAATAATCAAACAAAGCGTAGGCATCCATGCTCCGGTATGCATGCTCGCGTAAAAATAACGATAGCCGCACAGCGGTCAAGCATAATCTGTAGCAGAGGGTAGAGCATGAAAAAAATAGTTATCAGTGGCACAGGCCTGTTTACCCCAAGCCAAAGCATTTCCAACGACGAGTTGGTCGAGGCGTTTAACAGCTGGGCACGCCAGTACAATCAAGAACATGCGCAAGCCATTGCCGATGGCAGTATGCAAGCGCAGCCTGAGTCCAGTTCAGAATTTATCGTCAAAGCGTCGGGAATTAAAAGCCGTTTTGTCACTGATAAAGCCGGTATTTTAGATCCGCAGCGCATGAAGCCGCGTATCCCTGAGCGCAGCAATGACCAGATGAGCATTCTGTGCGAGATGGCGGTAGCCGCTGCTAAGCAAGCCATGCAACGAGCAGGACGCACTGCAGCGGATATAGATGCGGTGATTGTCGCCTGTTCTAACTTGCAGCGCCCTTATCCTGCGGTGGCGATTGAAGTGCAGGCCGCCTTAGGTATCGATGGCTTTGCTTATGATATGAATGTGGCGTGTTCTTCTGCGACCTTCGGTATTCAAGCAGCCAGCAATGCCATTCAAACCGGTCAAGCACGTGCGGTATTGATGGTTAACCCAGAGATATGCACCGCTCATATGAATTTCCGCGATCGTGACAGCCACTTTATTTTTGGTGATGCCTGTACGGCCGTTATTTTAGAAGAGGCTGAACTGGCTACTTCGGCCTATCAATGGGAAGTGGTGAGCAGTAAGCTTAAAACAAGTTTCTCCAATAACATTCGCAATAATTTCGGCTTTCTTAACCGCTGTGCCGAAGAGTGTGTGGACGCTACAGATAAGCTATTCGTGCAAGAAGGGCGCAAAGTGTTCCGCGAAGTCTGCCCGATGGTGGCTGAGTTAATTGGCGAGCATCTAGCCAGCAATGAATTGTCTGCCCAAGATGTACGTCGTTTTTGGCTGCATCAGGCCAACCTGAGCATGAATCACCTAATCACCCGTAAGCTGCTGGGACGTGATGCTGAAGTTCATGAAGCCCCAGTGATTTTGGATAGTTATGCTAATACCAGCTCTGCGGGTTCGGTTATTGCCTTCCACTTGCATCAGGATGATTTGCCCAGCGGTGCCTTGGGTGTACTGAGTTCCTTTGGTGCAGGATATTCCATTGGTAGCGTGATTTTACGTCGGCTATAACAGATGTTTAGCTGCTGGTCTGTTTAGGGAGCAGCAGCTAAAACGGATTAAGGTTGTGGTGGTTTATCCACCAAGCCTTCAACAAAATGTCGAATCCGCGGTGCACCAACCATTACCAGTAAAAAAGCGATTGGCCATGCCACTGTAAATGCTTTTGCCCAGCGCAATAAGAATCCAGCACTTAAGCCTGTATTTACCCAAGTAATGACAAAGGTCATGCCGCTAACCATGTATAAAGACATGAGTACGGCGAATACCAGTGGTGCGAGCCGCGGTTTGATCACAAAGAATGCTCCGATTAAATATTTTATTGCAAAGTATGTTAACAAAGCTGCAATGCCGTGTGTATATGCAATCGCTCTATTATGTTGAACCTGCTGACGCGCTAACATACGGGCATGAAGCTTAAACGAGATCTCCTTAGATATGTATACATTGGTTTTTTATATCCCGGAAACACATCTAGAAAGCGTAAAAGAGGCGGTGTTTGCTGCTGGTGCGGGCGTGCAAGGCGAGTATCAGCGTTGCTGTTGGCAGGTGCTGGGGCAAGGCCAGTTTGAGCCGATGCCGGGCGCTCAGCCTTTTATTGGTCAGGCCAACAAGCTGGAGCAACTGCCGGAGTGGCGCGTAGAAATTCTGGTGCAAGAAGCAGCGCTCGAGGCGGTGATACAAGCGTTTAAACAGGCGCATCCTTACGAGGAGCCAGCCTACGCTGTATATGTGCGGGTAGCTATTTAACGCTCAAAGTTATCAGACTGTACGGTTAAGTCTGCCGCACTGAAAGGTAACTAATCAGCACCTCGGCACCCGGCACTCAAGTCGTTTAACGAGGCAGTGTATTATCTTTTTTATGTTTAGCCTCGAATTGTTAATGTTTTCGTGCAAAAAATCGTCTTTAGTAATGTTTTAGAGGCGGAAATAACGGATCCTCATCCAAATGTGGTCGCGTATGCCATGCCAGTGGATTAATGCCATGAATCTTTTAAGCGTCTTACGCCAGACCTGCTAGATATATAGAAGGTAGCTAAATCCTATGCAAGCTAACGACTTGCTCAGTACAATGCGTCCTTGTTTGTGGTTGATTACTTCTGGTGAGCTATGTCTGCCTGTGTTGAGCAAGATATTCCCTTTATAGTTCGCGGTACTGCTGAGTACCGACGCGCTACTTTTGCCTTGTTCTGCGCCGGCTTAGCCACCTTTGCATTGCTGTACTCCGTACAGCCAATTTTGCCAGAGCTGGCCGAGTATTTTGCGGTATCTTCAGCCAGCAGTAGTTTGGCGCTGTCGGTGACTACCTTCAGTTTGGCCTTTGGTTTGCTTATCGCTGGCGCTCTAAGCGAAAGCTGGGGGCGCAAACCGATGATGGTGGTGGCGTTGGTACTGGCGTGTAGCTTGGGTGTGGCCAGTGCGTTGACGACCAATTGGCACTGGTTATTGTTGCTGCGTACTTTATTAGGGTTGGCGCTAAGTGGTTTGCCTGCGTTGGCAATGGCTTACGTGGGCGAGGAGTTTGACCCACGCTCTTTGCCGGTGGCCATGGGGCTCTATATCAGTGGTACTGCTTTAGGTGGTTTATTAGGTCGTCTCTTGGCGGGTGGTTTAAATGATTTGGGCGGCTGGCCTTTGGCGCTGGGTGGTATTGCCGCGCTGGGCTTGTTGGCCTGTGTGCTATTTATTTGGTTGCTGCCAAAATCACGCCACTTTGTTGCCCAGCCGTTATCGCTTTCAGGCTTATTAGCTAATTTCACCCGGCACTTACGCAATCCAGAATTGCGTGTGTTGTTTTTGCTGTCATTCTTATTAATGGGCAGTTTTGTGGCGCTGTTTAACTACATAGGTTTTTATCTGACCGCGGCGCCATATCATCTGTCCAGCACCCTGATAGGGTTTTTATTTGTTGTCTATTTGTTTGGCATTCTGAGTTCGAATTGGAGTGGACGCTGGGTGGCTCGTTTCGGTGCTGCTAAGGTGCTGATGGCCTCGTTACTAACGATGCTGCTCGGCGCTTGGTTGTGCTTGGTGGTATGGCTGCCGGCCATAGTGTTAGGGTTGGCGTTGTTTACCATAGGTTTTTTTGCGACACATGCTGTGGCCAGCGGTTTGGTTGGGCAAAAAGCGGGTAATGCCCGGGCGCAGGCTTCGGCACTGTATTTGTGTGCGTACTATTTAGGCTCTAGCGTGGTGGGTTATACTGGCGGTTGGGTTTGGCAGCATTTTGGCTGGCAGTTACTGATTCTTTGTTTAAGTGCATGCATGCTAATCGCTATGTATTGCGTACGTAAAGCGGCGGCAAAGGCAGCATAGCTGTGTTGCTGGTGCGTGTTAGCATTATTTTAAAAGTGAGTTTCGTTTGGACAGTTCGATATTTACTAATGAATATGAAGTGGCGTGGGGGCTTTATTTGCTGGCTGCGCTAGGCTGCTTTTGGGTATGGACGTTTTTCACGGGCTGGATGTGGCGCTACTTGCGTGAGCCGTTGTGGGTGATTGCTGCAGTCGTGCTGTTTACTCCAACCTTGGCGGATCCCAATGGCAGTAATTATGTACCCGCTTTTGCTATGGCCGCGATGGATATATTGTTTAAGGTGAACAATGATGCTTGGCGTGCTTTGGCAGATTTAACTATGGTTGGCGCTGCCGCTTTTGTGGTGTATTTGTTCTTTGTGCTGCTGCGCTGGTTGCTGTTAAGAAACAGACCGAGCAAAACGCAGTCTGCTAAAAATACAGAAAAAGACAACAAAAAAACCTCCCAAGGAACAACCAAGTCAGCGCCCGCCGCCTACGCTAACAACGAACCGGTTGAGCCAACATTGCAAGAGATTTTAACCATGGAACATGGTCAGGGTAACACTCGCTCTGGGCGAATTTAATATGGATTTTCGTTGTAGCCTCAAGATGATGCTGCATAAACAGGTTGAAATATGTGTGAATTATTAGGCATGAGTGCCAATGTGCCCACGGATATAGTGTTTAGCTTTACCGGTTTGATGCAGCGTGGTGGGCGCACTGGGCCGCATCGAGACGGCTGGGGCATAGGGTTTTATGAGGGGCGTGGTCTGCGTTTATTCCAAGACCCACAAGCCAGTGCCGACTCTGAAGTGGCCCAATTAGTGCAGCGTTATCCGATTAAAAGCACGGCAGTGATTGGCCATATTCGCCAAGCCAATGTCGGGGCGGTCAGCTTAGCCAATACCCATCCTTTTGTGCGTGAGCTGTGGGGGCAGAACTGGTGTTTTGCCCATAACGGCCAATTGGCAGACTTTGCATCGGCGCAAGGTTTTTATCAGCCTGTGGGTGATACAGACAGCGAAGCGGCTTTTTGTGAGCTGCTCAATCGTTTGCGTAGCTACTTCACGCAGTTACCCTCATTGGATAAATTATTGACCGTGCTGGTGGAGGCTTGTGATGAATTCCGCCAAGCGGGGGTGTTTAACTGCTTGCTCAGCAATGGTGATTGGTTGTTTAGTTATTGCACCACAAAGATGACGCATATCACGCGTCGCGCACCCTTTGGACCTGCCACTTTAAAAGATGCAGATGTGACTGTGGATTTCCATGCAGAAACCACCCCCAATGATGTAGTTACTGTAATAGCCACTGACCCATTAACGGACAACGAAGCCTGGGTGTTGTATCAGCCGGGTGAATGGAAGCTGTGGCGCGATGGAGTGATTTATAGCGAGGGGAAGGCTTAGCTACACGCGCGATTTGCACATAAAAAAGCCCTCTTTAACGAGGGCTTTTTGCTGTCTACATGTTGGGGTAGTTAGGTCCGCCGCCACCTTCGGGTGGAACCCAAGTGATGTTTTGCGCGGGATCTTTGATGTCGCAGGTTTTGCAATGTACACAGTTTTCGGCGTTGATTTGTAGGCGTTTGCCACCTTCGTCCGCATCGACTATTTCGTATACGCCTGCTGGGCAGTAGCGCTGTGCGGGCTCGTCATACAGAGGCAGGTTTTGCTCCACTGGGATGCTTGGGTCAGTCAGCTTTAAGTGCACCGGCTGATTCGCTTCGTGCGCGGTGTTAGAAATAAATACTGAGCTAAGTTTGTCAAAGCTGAGTTTGCCGTCAGGCTTGGGGTAATCAATTTTTGCCGCTTCATTGGCTTTCTTTAAGCGCGCATAGTCTGGGGTTTGATCGCGCAAAGTGATTGGGATTTTACCGCCAAAGATATTTTGGTCGATAAAGTTAAATGCTCCACCCATCAACGCGCCAAATTTATGAATGGCTGCGCCAAAGTTGCGACTGCGGTATAAATCGTCATACAACCAGCTATTTTTATAGCCTTGCACGTAGGCTGTGAGTTCATCACCACCTTCTGAGCCGCCTAATAAAGCTTCTGCAGCGGCATCAGCTGCCAGCATGCCTGATTTCATGGCGGTGTGATTGCCTTTGATTTTGGCAAAGTTGAGCGTACCGAGATCACAGCCAATTAGCGCACCACCGGGGAAAACCATTTTTGGTATGGAGTTAAAGCCACCCTTAGTTAGCGCCCGTGCGCCGTAGGAAACACGCGTGCCGCCCTCAAGATACTGCTTGATCACCGGGTGATGTTTATAGCGTTGGAATTCGTCGAAAGGTGACAAGTGGGGATTGCTGTAGGACAGGTCAACAATCAAACCTACGGCCACCTGGTTGTTTTCCGTGTGATACAGGAATGAGCCGCCCGGGTTTTCGTCATTCAGTGGCCAGCCTGCAGTGTGAACTACCAGTCCTTCTTCGTGCTTGGCAGGATCAATATCCCAAATTTCTTTGATGCCAATACCGTAGTGCTGGGGATCGCAATCACTTTCCAGCTGATAGCGTGCAAGAAGTTGTTTGCCCAAGTGACCACGGCAGCCTTCAGCAAACAGAGTGTACTTGGCGCGTAGCTCCATGCCGGGGGCGTACATGCCATCTTTGGGGTTGCCGTCGCGGTCTACGCCCATATCGCCGGTGAGGATGCCATACACAGCGCCCGCATCATTAATAAGAACTTCCTGCGCGGCAAAGCCGGGATATACTTCTACGCCAAGGTTTTCGGCTTGTTCAGCCAGCCAGCGGCATAGGTTACCGAGGGAGATAATGTAGTTGCCTTCGTTGTGCATGGTTTTGGGCACAAACAAACCAGGGATTTTTTGGGCTTTTTCAGCACTTTTAAACAGATAAATGTCGTCGCGCTTAACCGGCACGTTTAGGGGGGCGCCCATTTCTTTCCAGTCAGGAAAAAGCTCGTTAAGCGCGCGCGGTTCAAATACGGCGCCAGAAAGACTGTGTGCACCGACTTCAGAGCCTTTTTCTACGACGCAGACGCTGATTTCTTTGCCAGCCTCGCTGGCTTTTTGCTTTAAACGACAGGCAGCAGACAAACCGGCAGGGCCTGCTCCTACAATGACGACATCGAAATCCATGAATTCGCGTTCCACAAGCGTTCTCCTACTTCATATACGTAATGTTGTTATTTTATAGGTTGGCGGACAGTTGAGCCAGATTAGTTAGGCTGTTAGAGAGTATATCTACCATGGTCGATAGAATAAATGCAAACGATCGTTTGAATTTATTGAGATCCTGTTTAGAATCACTGCTAAGAGTAATGTGCTTGGGCTGTTTAGTTGACCGCATCGCTTGTTGCGTTCAAGATAACCTACCCTATTGTGTTTTACTGTTTTGCAAACCTCTTAAAGTGTTTTTTTTATTGAGGTTTTAACTACTCTGCTGGGCTTGCCTTGCGGGTTTTATTCATCCGGAGATAACGAGGAATCTATGAAGGTTCTAGTAGCTGTCAAGCGTGTGGTCGACCATAACGTTAAGGTTCGCGTTAAAGCGGACAATACGGGCGTTGAACTGGCCAATGTGAAAATGTCCATGAACCCTTTTTGTGAAATTGGCGTAGAAGAAGCCATTCGTTTAAAAGAAAAAGGGATTGCCACTGAAGTTGTTGCTGTGTGTGTAGGTCCAACAGCAGCGCAAGAACAATTACGTACGGCGCTGGCGTTAGGTGCTGATCGTGCGATTCTAGTCGAAACTGATGCCGAGCTTGGCTCGTTGGCGGTGGCGAAAATTCTTAAAGCGGTTGCCGACCAAGAACAGCCGCAGTTGATTTTGCTGGGTAAACAAGCCATTGATAGCGATAACAATCAAACGGGTCAGATGCTTGGAGCGTTGACAGGCTTTGCCCAAGGCACCTTTGCCTCTAAGGTTGAGGTCGATGGCGATACAGTGAGTGTAACGCGTGAGATTGATGGTGGTTTTCAAACCGTAGCGCTGAAACTGCCTGCTATTGTCACCACGGATTTGCGCTTGAATGAGCCACGTTATGCCAAGTTGCCAGACATTATGAAGGCCAAGCGCAAGCCGCTAGAGACGCAAACGCCTGACGCATTGGGGGTTTCGGTGGGCTCCACGCTTAAGACGCTCAAGGTCGAAGCCCCGGCTCAACGCAGCGCTGGCATTAAGGTTAAGGATGTAGCTGAGTTGGTTGATAAGTTAAAAAATGAAGCGAAGGTGATCTAATGGCTATTTTAGTAATTGCTGAACACTCCAATAGCGCGCTGGGTGCTGTAACTCTAAACACAGTGAGTGCAGCTAAGGCCATTGGTGGTGATATTCATATTTTAGTGGCCGGTGAGAACTGCGCTGCAGCAGGTGAAGCAGCGGCAAAGGTAGAGGGCGTAACCAAGGTGTTGGTGGCAGATAACGCTGCCTATGCGCATCAATTGCCGGAAAACGTAGCGTTGCTCGTCGCAGAGCAAGCCAAGGCGTACAGCCATGTTTTAACCCCAGCTACCACCACGGGTAAAAACCTGTTGCCACGTGTGGCTGCACTGCTGGATACGGATCAGATCTCCGAGATTATTTCTGTTGAAAGCCCAGATACCTTCAAGCGTCCAATCTATGCAGGTAATGCGATTGCTACTGTGCAATCCAGTGCTGACATTAAAGTGATTACTGTGCGTGGCACAGGCTTTGATGCCGCTGCTGCAGAAGGCGGTAGTGCAGCTATAGAAAATATTGCTGCGGGTGTTGATGCAGGTATTTCAACCTTTGTTGGTGAGGAAATCGCTAAGTCTGACCGTCCGGACTTAACTGCAGCGCGTGTGGTTATTTCGGGTGGCCGCGGTATGCAAAGTGGTGAAAACTTTGACATGCTTTACGCCCTAGCTGATAAGTTAGGCGGTGCTGTAGGTGCTTCCCGTGCGGCGGTTGACGCAGGCTTTGTGCCCAACGATTTACAGGTGGGTCAAACCGGTAAGATCGTTGCCCCTGACCTGTATATAGCGGTAGGTGTCTCAGGTGCTATCCAGCATTTAGCCGGCATGAAAGACTCTAAAGTCATTGTTGCGATTAACAAAGATGCGGATGCGCCTATCTTCCAAGTGGCTGACTATGGTTTGGTCGCCGACTTGTTTGATGTTATTCCTGAGTTAGACGCCGCGCTGTAAGCTGTTAAAATACGTGGCACAACAAAAACCCGCTATTCATAGGCGGGTTTTTTAACTCTTTTTGAAGATGGCTGACTTTGATTAAATCGCGCGCATTTTTACCGCTGTTGTTAGGAGTAGGGCTGCTGGCTGCCAACGCCGCGCAGGCCGATATTCCTGTGCCTGAAAGCTGCACGAATATTGTCGCTGTAGCACTTGGCACACAGCCGGCCTATAGCAACGAGCAGGGCACTGGCGTAGATGCACAGTTAAGCCGCGAGTTAGCCAAGCAAGCCGGTATTAAAATAAACCTGTTACCCGTAGATAGCTATGAAGAAGGTTTGCGGGCATTTGCTTCGGGGCAGGTGGATATGTGGCTGTCTGCGCGCTTGGATTTGCTGGAGCATGCAGATGCGCTGCTTATCGAGCCGGCTTATTGGCAAGCGCGCTATCAGCTTTGGTTTCGTTATGCAGAGTTAACAGACCTGAAGCAAACTCCAGCCTTACGAGGCTTAAGAGCGGTCTACTGGCCAGCACAGATTGAACAGGGATTACTAACACCCTGGCTAGGTGAGATGGATGTGCAGCAGGGACTTGAAGTGGCTAATCAGCGCGAGGCAGTACAAGCCATTCTTAATGGTAAAGCGGATTTTTTACTGGCAGATGGGTATGAATTAGACTTGAGTTTACAGGCTTTGGCGGCGCAGGATGAGTTAGAGGCGCTGGCACAGGTTCGTGTTACAGAATCCGTTTATATTGCATTAAGCAATAACTCCGCCTGCAATGACCCAGCTTTGCAAGGCAAGTTGAGCCAAGCACTGCGAGAGCTTAACAAGCGCAGTGTAGCTAAAAAGTTGTTGCAGAAAAAACAAGCAAGCCTGAAGCCCTAAGCTATTACTAAAATCGCTCAGGGCTTCAGAAACACAGCATAATTTATCAGTAAGTCTTAATTAGCCCTCAAGCTTTTGCTTGAGGAGCTCATTCACCTGCTGTGGGTTGGCTTTGCCTTTAGAGACGCGCATGGCTTGTCCGATAAAGAAACCAAACATACGCTTACGGCGGTTTTCGTCTGCCGCACGGTACTCCTCAACTTCTGTGGCATTGGCGGCCAGCATTTCATCGAGAATGGCTTCAATGGCGCCAGAGTCGGTAACCTGCTTTAAGCCGCGCTGTTCAATGATGCTGTCCGCATCACCTTCGCCATTGGCAATGGCTTCAAACACAGTCTTGGCAATGTTGCCGCTGATAGTGTTGTCTTTGATGCGTACCAGCAGCTGACCCAGTTGCGTAGCGCTGATGGGCGAGTCTTGGATATCCAAATTGTCTTTATTGAGTAGGCTGGACAGTTCACCCATCACCCAGTTGGCGGTGAGTTTGGCGTCTTTACTGATGGCTAGAGCGGCTTCAAAGTAATCGGCCATTTCCCGGCTGGAAGTCAGCACGCTGGCGTCATAGGTGGAGAGCATAAATTCTTGCTCGAAACGCTTGCGCTTTTGTGTCGGCAGTTCAGGCAGTTGCTCACGCAATTCATCTAAAAAACTGCGCTCAATCACGACCGGTAGCAAGTTAGGACAAGGGAAGTAGCGGTAATCGGTGGCTTCTTCTTTGCTACGCATGGAGCGGGTTTCGTCTTTGCTCGGATCATACAGACGGGTTTCCTGCACCACGGTGCCGCCGTCTTCAATCAGCTCAATCTGGCGCTGTACTTCGCTATTGATCGCGCGTTCGATATAGCGGAAGGAGTTAACGTTTTTGATTTCTGTGCGGGTGCCGAACTCGGTTTGCCCTTTGGGGCGAATGGAGACGTTACAGTCGCAGCGGAACGAGCCTTCTGCCATGTTGCCATCACAGATGCCTAAGTAGCGTACCAGACTATGAATAGCGCGGGCGTAAGCCACAGCTTCTTTAGCGTTGGACATTTCTGGCTCGGAGACAATTTCCAGTAGCGTGGTGCCGGCACGGTTGAGGTCGATACCGGTCATGCCGCTAAAATCTTCGTGCAAGCTTTTTCCCGCATCTTCTTCGAGGTGCGCGCGGGTAATGTTGACGCGCTTGATGCTGCCGTCTTCGAGGGTGATGTCCAGATGACCCAAACCGACGATCGGGTGATCCATCTGGCTGGTCTGATAGCCGCTGGGCAGGTCAGGGTAGAAATAATTTTTCCGCGCAAAGATGTTATGTTCGGCAATCTCAGCGTCTACGGCCAAGCCAAACATGCAGGCCATGCGGACTGCCTCAGCATTCAGCACAGGTAAAGTGCCTGGCATGGCTAAGTCGCTGACGCTGGCTTGGGTGTTTGGCTCAGCGCCAAATTCAGTGGCGCTGCCGGAAAAAATCTTAGTTTTAGTGGCTAGTTGTGCATGAATCTCTAGCCCAATCACGGTTTCCCATTGCATGGTGCGTCTCCTTAGAATCCAGCCGGTGTGCGGGTGTGCCAGTCAGTTGCCTGCTGGTATTGGTGGGCTGCATTCAGCAGGCGTGCCTCGTGAAAGTGGGGCGCAATCAGTTGCGCACCGACGGGCAGTTGCTCCAGCAAGCCAACCGGCAGTGAGAGGGCGGGTAAGCCAGCTAAGTTGGCCGCTACGGTATAGCGCTGGGTTAAAAAATCAGCGTTAGCATCCACAGTGGCGTTGACTGCACGAGGTAAATCAGCGCTGGTGGGACTTAAAATCAAGTCCACCTGCTTAAAGGCCTCCATGTAATCTTGCTTGACTAAGCGGCGAATACGCTGGGCTTGGACATAGTAATCTTGATATTGCTCAGCTGAGAGGTAGTAAGCACCCAGCAGGATGCGGCGCTGCACCTGCTCGCCTAGGCCTTCACTGCGGCTGCGTTGATACATATCAGCCAAGTCACGTGGATTCTCGCAGCGGTATCCAAAGCGCACGCCATCAAAGCGCGACATATTAGTCGAGGCTTCAGCGGTGCCAATGATGGTGGCAATGGCGACGGCGTGTTCTGCGTGCGGCAGTTCGATATCAACCAAGGTGGCGCCCAGTTGCTGAAGTTGTTCGGCGCTGGCGAGTACGGCCTCACCGATTTGGCTGTTTAAATCGACGTTAAACAAGGCGCGCGCGATACCGATGCGCAGACCGGTCAGCGGCTGATTTAAGGTGCTGCTGTAATCCGGCACAGCTTCTTGTGCGCTGGTAGAGTCGCGCTCATCAAAACCGGCGCAGACGTTTAACAGCAGGGCGCTGTCTTCGGCGGTGCGGGTTAAAAAGCCGGCTTGGTCAAAACTTGACGCATAGGCGGTCATGCCCCAGCGTGATACACGTCCATAGGTGGGTTTTAAGCCAGTTAAACCGTTAAAAGCTGCAGGCAGGCGAATGTCACCGCCGCTGTCCATGGCTGTACTGGCGGCCGCTAAGCCAGCCGCTACTGCTGCAGCGCTACCACTGGCTGCACCGCCCACCACACGGCTGTTATCCCAAGGGTTGTTGCAGGCACCATAAAAGCTGGTCTGCCCGCTGCTGCTCATGCCAAACTCGTCCATGTTCAATTTACCCAAGGACACAGCACCGGCTTGATTGAGTTGCTCAATCAGCTGGGCATTGTAAGGCGCGACAAAATTATCCAGCATTTTTGAGCCACAGCTGGTGCGCACCTCTTGTGTACAAAACAGGTCTTGGTGCGCTAAAGGGATGCCCAGTAAGGGCTGTTTTTCCCCGGCGGCGCGACGAGCATCGGCGTGTTCGGCTTGTTGCAACGCCTGCTCAGCGGTAACAGTAATAAAGCTGTTTAGCGCAGGGTCTTGTTGTTTGATGCGCTGTAGGTAGTGCTCGGTCAGTTCGCGAGCGGAAAATTCTTTACTGGCCAGTGCTTGCGCAAGTTGAGCCATGGTTTTCTGTTGCATGATTGAGACGTCCTTTAATCCAGCACTTTGGGTACGAGGTAGAGACCATTTTCCACGGCGGGAGCGAGGGTCTGGTAGCGGTCGCGTTGATTGGTTTCGCTCACCACATCGGCACGCAGGCGTTGGCTGATTTCCAGAGGGCTGATTAGCGGTTCGGAATTGGCGGTCGCGATATTTTTGATGGAGCTAAAGAGGGAGGTTGTTTGGTTTAAGGCCCGTAGGTGCTCGGCTAAAGCTGTGTCGCTTAAAGCTAGCTGGGTGAGTTTGGCTAGCTTTTCGACGTCTTGATGGGTCAGCATCGTAGAGGTTCCTTAATAAATATGAATGAATTGGTAAAGCCGTTGTCTATGCAAAGATCTTTTATCGCAAATTATACGCAGTTAAGCGGTACAATCGTGGTTAATTGTTAGCTTGGGTGTTAAATGGAGCTTGGTGAAATCTGCTAGTGAGCTTAGCCAATGCAACAATTTACCATAAACTTCATCTTGCTCAAAAGGGCGCTGATTGTTACAGTTTCACATTAATTTTTTTTTGCACTTTTCACGCACATATATTAGGGCTGTTTTTCCATGTTAAAAAAAATACGCGGTATGTTTTCTAGTGACTTATCTATTGATCTTGGTACAGCTAATACATTGATCTGTGTGCGCGACAGAGGCGTGGTTTTGGATGAGCCCTCGGTTGTAGCTATTCGCACTCGGGGTAATCAAAAAAGCGTGGTGGCTGTGGGTACGGAAGCCAAGCGCATGCTGGGACGTACGCCCGGTAACATTCAAGCAATACGCCCTATGAAAGATGGGGTGATTGCAGACTTCAGTGTGTGTGAAAAAATGCTGCAGTACTTTATTAATAAAGTACATGAAAATAGTTTTATCACACCCAGTCCGCGGGTGTTGATTTGTGTGCCTTGTAAGTCCACCCAGGTTGAGCGTCGTGCTATTCGTGAATCAGCATTGGGTGCGGGCGCACGCGAAGTTTATTTAATTGAAGAGCCTATGGCCGCTGCTATTGGTGCTGGACTGCCGGTTGAAGAAGCACGTGGTTCTATGGTCGTGGATATTGGTGGCGGTACTACAGAAATTGCCCTGATTTCGCTCAATGGCGTGGTTTATTCTGAATCAGTACGTGTGGGGGGCGACCGTTTTGATGAAGCGATTATTACCTACGTACGCCGCAACTACGGCAGTCTGATTGGTGAGTCAACCGCAGAAGAAATCAAGCAAAGAATTGGTACAGCTTTTCCTTCAGGTGAGTTGCTAGAGTTTGATGTGCGTGGACGTAACTTGGCGGAAGGAGTGCCGCGCAGTTTTACACTGAACTCTAATGAAGTGCTTGAAGCGCTACAAGAGTCACTGAGTCAAATTGTGCAGGCGGTAAAAAGTGCGTTAGAGCAGTCACCGCCTGAGTTGGCTTCTGACATTGCTGAACGTGGACTGGTATTAACCGGCGGCGGTTCGTTACTGCGCGGCATGGATGAGTTGTTAGCACAAGAGACTGGACTTCCAGTTATTGTTGCCGAAGATCCGAAAACCTGTGTGGCGGTAGGTGGTGGTCGCGCCTTAGCCATGATGGAGCAGCATTCTATGGATTTGTTGTCGGTAGAATAATAAAGGCAAGGTCAGTCCTATTGGTTAGAGTTAATTTTAACGCCGGATAAATAGCTAAAGGAATTTAACATCAAACCGATCTTTTCAAAGGGCACTTCGCTGAACACGCGGTTTATCGCGGTGGCGTTTCTGTCTGTCTTATTGATGGTTATTGATGCGAACTTTTCAACACTCAAACCAATCCGCAGTTCTGCTGGATTGGTTTTAACGCCTCTGTACTGGGTTGCTGAATTACCTGTACGTGCATTTGATAACCTGATCCAAGTCTTTACTAGCCGCACTGAAATCCTTGCTGAGAATGAAAAGCTGCGTGCCGAAACGCTGCTGATCAAACGACGTCTCCAAAAACTGGCTTTGTTAACTGAGCAAAATCTGCGCCTGCGTGAGCTGCTCAACTCATCGGCTTTATTTGAAGAGCAAGTATTAGCGGCCGAGTTGCTGGGTGTGGATCCTAGTCCGCAAACTCATAGAATTGTGATTGATAAAGGCAGTCAGCACGGGGTTTATCTAGGGCAGCCTGTGCTTGATGCGCGCGGAGTGGTGGGGCAGGTGGTTGAAATTATGCCTTTTTCAGCCCGTGTTTTATTAATGACCGATACCACGCACAGCTTGCCGGTGCAGGTTACGCGCAACGGTTTACGAGCCATAGCCAGCGGTACGGGCAATCCAGATACTGTCGAATTACGCTACATCACGGATGTCGCCGACATTAAAGAAGGCGATCTGTTGATAACCTCAGGTATGGGGCAGAGATTTCCGGCCGGTTACCCGGTTGCGGTGGTGACCAATGTTGTGCGTGGAACAGGTCAGCCTTTTGCCACGGTACATGCCGTGCCGATGGCTGCCTTGAATCGAAGTCGTTATTTTCTTTTAGTCTTTGGCGAGGGACATAGCCCTCTATCGGAGACCCAAATGCAGCAATTAATCGATGCTGAACCAAATACAACAGCAGAAGCCATGCAGCAGGTGGATGGAACGACACAAAATGCTAAGCCCGATAAAGCGAAAGTAGACGAGGCAGAGCAATGAGTGCAACGCGAGTAACTTTTTTGATTTTTGTTGGGTTAAGTCTAGTGACTGCCTTAATGCTTTCTGTGGCACCTCTGCCTGACTTTATGCAAGCGGCTAGACCGCTGTGGTTAGCGTTAATGCTTTCCTATTGGGTATTTGAACTGCCCTATAATTTTAAAATCAGCCTGGCTTGGGTTTTTGGCTTGGCGCAGGATGTGCTCTACGGCACGTACTTTGGTTTTCATGCGCTTTTTTTAGCCTTCGTTGTCTATGCGATTTTAAGCTTTCAACAGCGTTTGAGAATGTTTCCGCAGTGGCAGCAAGCAATTTTCTTGATGTTGATTTACAGCATAGGTCAAATTTTTCTATTGTGGCTTAATACTTTGGCTGGTCATCATACTTTAGTCTCGCAATATATATTCCCGGCGCTGGTGAGCGGTTTGCTTTGGCCTTGGGTATACATGATAATGCATCTTTTACGTAAACTGATGCAGCTGTGATAGTCTTGCCGCTGGCTTGCTTATAGGGTGGCTTTCTGGAAATATTTACAGTCAAATTGCACCACCGTTAGTGATTTAAGATAAAAACTAGGTGCTGGGTTCTATTGAAGTGTATTTTTTATTGCTGCCAAACAACCAAACAGCTTATAGTTAGGCGCTAGTAGCGTTATGGAATCGTCAAGCAAAACGGATTGCTGGATACAAAGCGCGAAGAACGTATAATTTATACGCTTTATAATAAACACAATTACATACTTGCACTTGCAAGCACGCTAAACTCACACATCAATACTTGAATAGGCGAGTTCGAATATGGGGATTCAAACAAATTGCTGGGATGGAATAGATGGCCATATGCGCAAGAAAAACGTGCTTGGCCTCTTAAAAAGCCCAATGGCCTATGTGGTAACGGGTTTTCTTTTTGTTATTAGCCTGTTTGTTTTTGAATATGCCTTCGCTAAGGGAACAGTTGATAGAGCCGTTTTACAGGAGCTTGCCAAAAACAGCGGCGCGCCCACTGTAAATTCGAGTTCAGCCACTAGAAATTACACTCCAGCCGTTAGGGTGGGTCTGATAAGCCAAGCAGATATCGATGATTTGGCGAGCCGTGTAGCATCACTTAACGAAGAGAAATTACAGCTAGACAACACATGGCGTATCGAGCGCAATAAGCACGATTCGATGATGATTCGAATTGAAGACAGCAAAAAAACAATTCGTTTAGAAATGGATGAGGTTTTGCTGAATAATTCTCCACGTGAGCGCTTGGATGAGTTGTTAGGTCTGCACGAGTTGCTGTCTAAGGATGAAAAAGAAGTTGCCAAGCGTGTCAGCCAGATAGAAGAAAAATTGGCGTCACATCAGCTGCTGCTAGTTCAAGCCAAACGCGATTTGGATAGAATGAAAACCAATTATGCAGCGCAACAGCGCGAGCAAGATATCCAGCGCGTGCAAGAAATTACCCGGTTTTTGGATCGTGAGCTGCGCTTTAGCGAAGCTGTTTCTTTTAAATGTTCCCCCAGCAAAAGCCTGGCAGCTTGTCTAAATGACTATCCGCTGGATGCAAGAATTCAAAACTGGGTGCAGGATCATTACCAAGCGGCCTTATCTGAAGAGTTAGCTGATCAAATCGATCAGGTCAGATTAAGCTCTGACTGGTACACCACCGAGGTTAACCGAAACTTTACTGAAGCCAACATGAATCTAGATGGCTCGGTTAGCGCAGAGGTTGAAGTACGTGCCAATGTAGTTTCGCGCAAAATGATGGCCTGCGCACTCTTAAAGGCTCCAGCTGATTTATGTGAAACCCAGTCGGTTTCTCTGATTGTGCGTAGCAACAAATACGGTGACCAGGTGTATATCAACGATAAGCCCTACGGTTCTACACCTTTATCGCTCATACTGGACCCGGGTGTATATAACGTAGAGGTTAAATATCAGGGGCTGACACAAAAGCGTACGCTTACGCTAGAGGATAATCGTCACCTTAATTTTGTGTTCTAAAATCCCCCTGCGTTAAAACTGCTGTAAAATGCCGATATTCCCAGAGTATCGGCATTTTTGTTTGTAAGCTTCTGAAAACTGACTCGGCAAAGAGAAGTAATATGAGTGAAGAGATTTTAATCAATATCACCCCCATGGAATCTCGCGTAGCTATACTTGAAAATGGTGTGCTGCAAGAGGTGCATATTGAACGCACTCAGCGCCGAGGCATTGTCGGTAATATTTACAAAGGCAAGGTGGTGCGCGTTTTACCAGGCATGCAAGCTGCCTTTGTTGAGATAGGTTTAGAGCGCGCTGCTTTTTTGCCCTTGGATGAAGTGCGTGCGGCTTCTGAACAAGGCGTAGAAAGCATTAGTGCTGTTTTGCAAGAAGGACAGCTTATCGTCGTACAGGTGACAAAAGACCCTATAGGCAGCAAAGGCGCGCGCCTAACCACTTATCTGTCTTTACCCTCGCGTTACTTGGTATATATGCCAGGTAGTGAGCATGTGGGCGTGTCTTTAAAAATTGAAGATGAAGGTGAGCGTGAGCGATTAAAAGAGCTGGTTTGCCAATGCATTGAGAATGAGCCACATAAACAACAGGGTGGTTTTATTGTTCGTACTGCCGCTGAATCTGTAGGTACGGAAGGGATGTTGGCGGATATTCGTTACTTACACCGGTTGTGGGGGCAAGTGGTAGAGCGTATTAATAATTGTTCATCGGCATGCTTGATTTATGAGGATTTGGCTTTACCAATGCGTGCGTTGCGAGACTTTGTCTGTGAGGGTACGGAGAAAGTTCGCGTGGACTCGCGCGAAACAATGCAAAAAGCGTTACGCTTTGTGAGTGAGCTGATGCCCGAGTTGAGTGAGCGCATAGAGCACTATCCGGGTGAGCGGCCGATTTTTGATTTATACAATATTGAAGATGAAATTCAGCATGCTTTGCAGCCCAAAGTGCCGCTGAAGTCAGGTGGTTATCTGGTTATAGAGCTCACTGAATCTATGACCACTATTGATGTAAACACAGGAGCTTTTGTTGGGCATCGAACTTTAGAAGAAACTATTTTCAAAACCAACCTAGAAGCTGCCATAGCCATTGCAAGGCAGTTACGTCTGCGTAACTTGGGCGGTATTATTATTATCGACTTTATTGATATGGATGATGAGGAGCATCGTCGACAAGTGTTGCGTACCTTAGAGCGTCAACTAGAACGTGATCATGCTAAAACCCATATTGTGGGTATTTCAGAATTAGGCTTGGTACAGATGACGCGCAAACGCACGCGCGAAAGCTTATCGCAAATCCTCTGCGCGCCTTGTCCAACCTGCAGTGGGCGTGGTGAATTACGTACCGCCGAAACAGTATGTTATGAAATTTTTCGTGAAATTTTGCGTGAAGCGCGCACCTATCAAGCTCAAGGCTATATGGTATTGGCGAGTCAGAGTGTTGTGGACAGGTTGCTGGATGAAGAAGCAGGCAATTTGGCCGACTTGGAAATATTTATAGAACGCCCTATTAAGTTTCAGGTTGAAAGCATGTATTCGCAGGAACAGTATGATGTGGTTTTGCTTTAAGGACGCACCGTGAATCTGTTGCAAAAAACGCTTAAGCTCAATCTTAGGTTGAGCTATTGGCTGGTTTTTGTTTTGTTACTGCTTACGGCGGTATATGTCAGCTTTGGACGTTTTTTCTCTCCCCTATTGACTGAACATAAAGCGGATGTAGAGCAGTTTCTTAGTCAGCAGTTACAACAGCCTGTGCGTTTGGGCAGTATCGAAGGGGGTTGGTCAGGCTTTTCACCAGTGGTGCGCGCTGGCGATGTTTCCATAGGGCAAGGCAATCAAACTCTGGATGTGCAGCGGCTTTATTTCCAGCCTGATATTGTTAAAAGTCTGCTGACTCGGCAATGGCAGCTAGCCGCAATAACTATTGAAGGGTTGCAGCTGAAGTTAGAGCAAGACGAGCAAGGCAACTGGTTGCTGGTCGGTATGGCATTAGCGCAACAGGAGCAAGCTGAGTCAGATATAAATTTTGATAAGGTTTTTCAACAGTTTCAAAGAATCAATAGATTAAACATCAGTGATGCTCAACTGCAGGTGCAGCCGTACGAGGCCGATGTTTTTTTTCTTGCCAACGCCCATATTAGCTTACAAAGCCAAGCCGGTCGGCAGCGTTTGCAAGCGCGCTTAATCCTGCCCGATGAGCAAGCCCTTGAGCTGAGTGTGCAAAGCACAGGACTGGTTTCTGATTGGCGTGTAGCCAATGCAGATGTCTATCTAAGCATGCCTGATAGTGACTGGCTGGAATGGGTACCCAGCAGCTGGTTGCCCGTTGCGGTTTCAAGTTTTAAGTTGGCTGGGCAGTTTTGGCTGCAAATCGAACAGGGTGTATTAACGCAAGCCAATATTGAAGTACAGCAGGCGCAGTTGGCAGCCCACTATCAGGAACAGGATGTTTTTCTACAGCTAGGAGCGGTGGTTGGGTATTTGTTAGGTGATACACAACAGCGCACGCTTTGGTTTGAACAGCTACCCGTTGGTTTGAGTCAAGAAGGACCGTTATTTGATTGGCCGTTACAGATTAACCAACAGCTGGTGCCAGAAAGCCCTTGGGGCATTATTGAGTTGCGAGCGCAGCAATTGGATGTGCAACCAATAGTGGACTTTGTACTGACGCAGCTTGATTCTCCAGTGGCGCATGATGTGCTGAGTACTTTGGCAATCCAGGGTCAATTGCAGAACACCTATGTACGCTGGCAGGCAGATGCCGCTTGGGCACAACGCCTGAAATTCGATACCAATCTGGCGCAAATTGAGTTTTCCCCTTGGCAGAGTGTGCCCGGAGCGACTGGAGTATCGGGGCGACTCTTCGGTGACTTGCAGCAAGGCGAATTGCATCTGGATAGTGATGGGTTTAGCCTTAATTTAGCCGAGTTTTTCGCTCAACCTTGGCCGTATCATGCGGCTAATGCTCGACTTACCTGGGCTTTTGATGAAGATGGGTTCTGGTTGACCAGTCCTTATTTGCGGGTGCGCGGTGATGAAGGCGATATTGCAGGTGATTTTGTTATACGTTTGTTAAACGACCCAAATGCAGAGGATTACATGGATTTGCGCGTGGGTATGCGTGACGGAGATGCACGCTATACCGAGCGTTACTTGCCTAGAATACTGCAGCAGCAACAGCCTGAATTACAGCAATGGCTAGTACAGGCGATACGGCAAGGAAAAGTTAACCAAGGTTATTTTCAGTATCAAGGCTCTATCAGTCGTGGTGCACCTAAGCATGCGCGTTCCATCACTTTGTTTTTTGATGTGCAAGAGGCTGAGCTGGATTATCAAAGCAACTGGCCGGAGCTTACCGAGGGTCGTGCGCAGGTGTTTATCCATGATTGGGGTGTACAGGTCGAGTTAGATAAAGGCAAGGTGCTAAACAGCGCTATTAGCCAAGCTCATGCTGAGGTTGTGTATGCGTCGACAGGCGAGGTTACAGTGCTTGAGCTTGAGGCTGAGTTGACGAGCAGCGTGGCCGACGGGCTGTATTTGGTTCAGCGCACACCCATCGCTGAACAAGCCGAGGCGTTAAAGGATTGGCGAGGCAACGGAACAGTGCCGGCGCGTTTTAAATTAAAACTACCCTTTGCTAAGCAAAGTGCTCAAGCGCAGGTCAGTTTGCAGTTGCAAAATGCCAGTTTACATATGCCTAGTTTGGATGTGCAGTTAGAACAGCTGAATGGCGAAGTCCAGTTCGATACCGAACAAGGCGTGACGGCTAAACAGCTGAATGGGCTTTTTTTGCAGCAACCGTTTAGTGCCAGTATTGCTGCTAAACAACTGGGTTCAAGTCGAATAACTCAGGTGCAAGCGCGGGGGAATATGCCAGTACAGCCGTTACAAAAATGGCTTGGACAACAACAAGAATTGCCGTGGCAGGGCTCTTTTGATTACCAGGTTTTTATCACATTGGATGAACAAGACAGTCAGCTGGTGGTTGAAAGCGACTTACAGGGTTTAAGCCTGACATTGCCACAACCACTAACAAAAAGAGCCGAACAAAAAATCCCTACAACTTGGCATATGACGTTAGTGGGTCGTGAGCGCCATTATTGGTTACGCCACGGACAGCGTTTTAACTTTTTTGCCGCACAGAACTCTGAATCCAAACAACTACGTGCTGAGCTGAGTTTGGGTGATCAGGCAGCACGCTTACCCGTAGAGTCAGGGCTGGTGGTGCGAGGTCGCTTGCAAGAGCTTGCGATTATGCAATGGCTGGCATTAGCCGAGCGCTATGCAGGTAAAAAAACTAGCATGCAGCAAGGTTTGGGCGGGCTGAGAGAAATTCAGCTTGATGCTCAGGTTGTTACGGGCTTAGTTATTCCTATTGAGCGTGCAAAAATAAAGTATAGTGCTGGGAAAACGGATCAAGCTTGGCAGGCAGAAATAACCAGTCAACAGGTTACGGGAAAATTGCAACAGAGTTCGCCGCAACAGCCTTTGCAAGTTAATATCGACACTCTACACTTGCCCGCTTTTGCTGAGCAAACGCTGGACTCCTTTGGGCAACAAATAGAGCGCGCGCCGACTGCGATACCAGCCATGCAAATTAAAATTGCCAACCTCTACATGGATGGGCAACGGTTGGGACGCTGGGAACTCAGTACAATGCCAAGAGAGCATGGCGTTGTCTTTAAAGATCTTAATCTCGAACTTAAAGGTCTGAATATTGCGGGAGAGCTAAGCTGGCAACAGGCGAGTAAGCAAAATAATACAGATTTTACTGGGCAGCTAACAGGTGGAAACATTGCGCACGTGATGCAAGCTTGGGACTTTTCACCCTCAATGACCAGCGAGAGCTTTAAGGTTGATCTGGATGTTCAATGGCCAGCCAGTCCGCTAGAAGCCACATTCACCAGTATGGTGGGGAATTCACGCTTGAGCTTTCGTAAGGGGCAACTCAACACTCAGGATACCGGTAGTAAAGCGTTGCGTGTATTTGGTTTGTTGAATTTTGACACAGTGGGACGCCGGCTTAAGTTGGATTTTTCTGACTTGCTGGGTAAAGGTCTAGCCTATGATAGTTTTAAAGGTAATCTGGCTATTCAACAGGGCATCTATAAAACAACAGAGCCTTTTGTATTGAAGGGAGTGTCCAGCGAAATTGATTTTGAAGGTCAGCTCGATATGAATGCAGGACTGGTGGATGCGAACTTACTGGTGGCGATGCCGATTACCAGCAACCTGCCTTTGGCGGCTGTATTAGTGGGAGCGCCGGCGGTAGGTGGGGCTTTGTTTATTATGGAACGCTTGGTGGGCGATCGTCTTGATCGCATGGCGGCGGTACGTTATCAAGTTAAAGGGGACTGGTTAAACCCCGATGTCTCATTGATGGATAAAAAATAATGGAACTCCCCGATCGTATTGACCAGCGTAGTCAGGATGAGTTTTTTATGCGCCAAGCACTGCTGCTTGCCGAACAGGGAGCAGCTATGGGAGAGGTGCCAGTAGGTGCGGTGTTGGTGTATCAGGGTGAGATAGTGGGACGGGGCTTTAATCAGCCAATTATGACGCATGATCCTAGTGCACATGCGGAAATGCAGGCGATTCGACAAGCTGCGGTTAATATAAATAACTATCGCCTACCTAACACAACACTTTATGTTACTTTGGAACCTTGCAGTATGTGTGCGGGTTTGCTGGTGCACGCGCGCATAGCACGCTTGGTTTACGCTACAACTGAGCCACGTGCTGGGGCAATTGAAAGTCGCACGCAATTTTTAGAAAACCGTTATTTAAATCACCATGTTCAGGTGGAGGGTGGGCTGATGGCAGAAGAGTCGGCGCGCCTGCTTAGAGATTTTTTTAGAGCGCGACGTAAACATAACGTCAGCAGAGATTTAATTGATTCGCGGCAATGATTTCGCTAGAACTGTGCGCAAAGTTTGGCAGCTAGTGAGGTTGTGGGCTATAACTACGCGAATACTAGCCTATAGGATTTTGAGTGCAATTGCATGAGTACAACAGTTAATTTAGTCGGCTTGGCACGCTCGATTGTGCAAGCCGAAATACTGGACGAGAAAAAGGTACAAGAAGCCGTAATACAAGCGCGGCAAAATAAAATACCCTTGGTAACTTGGCTGGTACAGAACAAGCTCGCACAAGCACGCGTGTTGATGGAATTGGCTGCCGAGCAGTTTGGTGTCGCTTATTTAGATTTAAATGCAATTAATCCAGAAGTTTTTCCTAAGGAATTAGTTGCAGAACGCTTGGTGCGCCAACATCGAGTGTTACCTTTGTTTAAGCGAGGCAATAAACTCTATGTGGCTGTTTCTGATCCGGGCAACCAGCAACCCATAACGGATGTGCAGTTCAGTACTGGCATGACCGTTGAGGCTTTGCTGGTAGAGGATGACAAGTTAGGTCAGATGATCGACCGCGTCTATGATTCACCCAGCTCAAGTTTAGAGGGCTTGGATGATGTGGAGCTGGATGGGCTGGAAGTTGCTTCTGGCGATGAAGAAACGGCCCACGTTGCCGATGCGGCTGATGAAGCGCCTGTCGTAAGGTTTGTGAATAAAATGCTGCTTGATGCGATTAAAGGCGGGTCGTCAGACTTACACTTTGAACCTTATGAGAAATCTTACCGTGTTCGCTTTCGTACCGATGGGGTACTGCACGAGATAACACGTCCACCCATTCAGTTGCGCGATCGAATTTCAGCACGTTTAAAAGTGATGGCGGGGTTGGATATTTCTGAGCGTCGCAGGCCGCAAGATGGTCGCATAAAGCTTAAAGTATCTGCCAATAAATCCATTGATTTCCGTGTTAATACCCTGCCTACCCTGTGGGGCGAGAAAATAGTTATGCGGATTTTGGATGCCAGCAGTGCGCAAATGGGTATTGATGCTTTAGGTTACGATGATGACCAGAAACAGCTGTATCTTGAGGCGCTATCGCAGCCCCAGGGTATGATTTTGGTCACCGGCCCAACGGGGTCAGGTAAAACCGTTTCGCTGTATACCGGTTTGAACATTCTTAATACCGACACAGTTAATATTTCAACAGCCGAAGATCCCGTTGAGATTAACCTTGAAGGCATTAACCAAGTTAACGTGAACCCTAAGCAGGGTATGGACTTTGCTCAGGCGCTGCGTGCTTTTCTGCGTCAGGATCCGGATATCATCATGGTGGGTGAGATTCGAGACTTGGAAACAGCAGAAATTGCAATCAAGGCTGCCCAAACCGGTCACATGGTGATGTCAACACTGCACACCAACAGTGCCGCAGAAACCTTAACACGCATGCGTAATATGGGGGTTGCAGCCTTTAACCTAGCCACCTCAGTCAACCTGATTATCGCTCAGCGCTTAGCACGTCGCTTGTGCAAATGTAAAAAAGAGATTGCCGTACCCAATGATGTGCTGCTCAAAGAAGGTTTTACCCCAGAGCAAGTGGGTACATTCAAAGTGTATGGACCTGCAGGTTGTGAAAATTGCAACAAAGGTTATAAGGGCAGAGTTGGAATCTATGAAGTAGTTAAAGTCACGCCAAAGCTACAAAGCATTATCATGGATGAAGGCAACGCCATCGAAATTGACGAGCAAATGCGTAAAGATGGTTTTAATGATTTGCGGACTTCCGGACTAAGCAAAGTAATGCAAGGTGTAACCAGCTTAGAAGAAGTAAACCGTGTGACTAAGGACTAAATCATGGCAAAAGCACCCAAGACAACTATTTTTGTGTGGGAAGGTACCACGCGTCAGGGAACTAAAATATCGGGACAGATGGCTGAGCAAGATGCTTCGTTGGTAAAAGCGCAGTTACGCAAACAAGGCATCAACCCGCTCAAAGTGCGTAAACAAGGTATCCAGCTTTTTAGCAGCGGTAAACGCATTAAACCTATGGATATAGCTATCTTCACTCGACAGTTAGCAACAATGATGAAGTCTGGTGTGCCGTTATTACAGTCTTTCGATATTATTATTGATGGCTTGGACAGCGCCAATATGACGAAGCTGGTGCAGTCTATTAAAGCGGATGTAGGCTCAGGTAATAGTTTGGCTTCTGCGCTACGCAAACACCCGCAGTATTTTGATGATCTGTACTGCAACTTAGTGGACTCCGGTGAGCAATCAGGTGCGCTAGAAACGCTGCTGGATCGCGTTGCTACCTATAAAGAAAAAACTGAAGCTCTGAAAGCTAAGATCAAAAAAGCGATGAACTATCCGATTGCGGTGGTTTTAGTGGCAGTGATAGTTTCGGCCATTTTGTTGATAAAGGTAGTACCTCAATTCCAGGAGGTGTTCGCTAACTTTGGTGCTGAATTACCTGCTTTTACGCTGTTTGTAATTGGTATTTCTGAGGCGTTACAGGAGCACGGGCTTATTGTGCTGGCGGCTATCGTTGGTGCGGCTCTCCTGTTCCGGCACGCCTTGGTGAAATCAGAAAAACTACGTAACTCCGTGGATCGCGCTTTGCTTAAGACGCCGGTTGTGGGCGATATAATTTATAAGGCTGCAGTAGCGCGTTTTGGTCGTACCTTAGCCACCACGTTCTCAGCGGGTGTGCCCTTGGTTGATGCGCTGGACTCAGTGGCTGGAGCTACAGGCAACGTGGTCTTTAAAAACGCTGTAGGGAAAATTAAGACAGAGGTAACCAGCGGTACTCAGCTCAATATTGCCATGCGCTCTACTGAGGTTTTCCCGTCAATGGCGCTGCAAATGACTGCAATTGGTGAGGAGTCTGGTGCCTTGGATGAAATGCTAGACAAAGTGGCTACTCACTATGAGGCTGAGGTGGATAACGCTGTTGATGGTCTGACGGCTCTGATGGAGCCGATGATTATGGCTGTGTTGGGTGTTTTGGTGGGTGGTTTGATTATTGCCATGTACCTGCCAATCTTCCAGTTGGGTGCAGTTGTTTAATGGAATTAATTGAGTTCTTTCAGGTTAGCCCATTGGCATGGATGGCAGTTTGTTTGGTGCTCGGCCTGCTGGTAGGTAGTTTTCTTAATGTGCTGGTGTATCGATTGCCGATTATGCTGGAGCGTAGTTGGCAGGCACAGGCGCGCGAGGTATTAGAGTTGCCAGAACAAAAGGCAGCTGATGTCTTCAATCTTATACAGCCCAACTCATGCTGCCCGAAGTGCTCAAGCCCTATCAGGGCGTGGCAAAATGTGCCGCTGCTGAGTTGGTTAGCCTTGGGTGGACGTTGCCACAGCTGCAAACAACCTATTAGCAAGCGCTATCCGTTAGTGGAATTGGCCAGCGGCTTGTTGGCTATGGTTATTGCTTGGCAGTTTGGTTTTAGCTGGCTGGCTGCGGCTATGCTTCTACTGACCTGGGGATTGCTAGCGCTAAGCTTAATTGATGCAGACCACCAGCTTTTACCTGACATTCTAGTGTTGCCATTGTTGTGGATGGGTTTGCTACTTAATAGTTCTGATTCAGGGTTGGTATCTTTAACAGATGCGCTCTATGGAGCAGTATTTGGTTACTTGAGTCTATGGGCGGTGTTTTGGTTGTTTAAGCTGGTTACTGGCAAGGAAGGCATGGGCTATGGTGACTTTAAGTTGCTGGCTATGCTGGGTGCTTGGGCTGGCTGGCAAATTTTGCCTTTAACTATTTTGCTGTCGTCTTTGGTTGGGGCGGTTTTGGGCATTATTATTTTGCGTCTACAACGCCAAGGCATGG
Source organism: Thiopseudomonas acetoxidans (assembly GCF_030362935.1). Lineage (NCBI taxonomy): Bacteria > Pseudomonadati > Pseudomonadota > Gammaproteobacteria > Pseudomonadales > Pseudomonadaceae > Thiopseudomonas > Thiopseudomonas acetoxidans. The sequence goes on along the minus strand of NZ_JAUCDY010000002.1, from coordinate 164,008 downwards.
CGCAACCATTACCCTTTGGACCTTATCTTGCTATTGCCGGCTGGATAGCCATTATCTGGGGTGAACAAATCACTCAAGCCTATCTGCAGTTTGCTGGATTTTAGAGAGTTCGTTAGCGGGTTTTCTTTGCTTATGGAGCCTCGTTCGTGTGCTGAACAAGAGGCTTGTTGCGCATCAGGTTTCTAATCGCGAAACGGTTTGGGTGGCAAGCCTCAGCCAAGTGCAAGGGAACTATCTGTGCGTCATTATTAATCCAAGCAGCCAACATTTCTCCCGCTAATGGCGCAGTAACCATACCACGTGAGCCGTGGGCAGTATTCACATACAAACCGGGATAGTATGGGCAGCTCGCGCTTGGCGTAGCACGTGCGTTTTTGCGTAGTTTGTTGTAACGCAGCTCTAACTGCTGCATATCAGCTACAGGGCCTATGATAGGCATGTAGTCAGGGCTGGTGCAGCGTAGTGCGGCATGACCACTCAGGTGCTCGGGGTTAAGCTGTGCAGCGTTAAGTTGGTGATACAGCTGCGGGCTAAGATCTTTTAGTCTGTGTAAATTGCGCTGCTGGTCTCGGCTGTTGAGTCGAGTATCCGTGCGCTGAAAATCAAAACTTGCACCTAGGCAATGTTGGTTTTCGTGTTGTGGGGCGATATAGCCCTCGGCACTAAGAACTGTCTTCAGCGCACGACTCGCTTGAGTTGCCGGTACAGAGGTGACTTGGCCGTGAATAGGCTTTATTGACAGTGACGCTGTTTGGCTAAAGTCTTTAGCCGCATTGGCATTGGCGATAATCACCACTGGCGCTTGTGTAATGCAGCCGTTCTCACTTTGTATGTGCCATTGCTGGTGCTGATAGTTGAGGCACGTAACCTGTTTCTCGGTCAGCAGTTTAATATTTTCATGCTTGATTAATAACCGACATAACTCAGCCGGCTGTAACCAGCCTGATTCAGGGTAAAACAAGCCACCCATGGTCAGCGTTACCCCCGCCAGTTCGCTGGCCTGTTGCGCGGTGAGAGGTTGCAGAAGCTCAGGATTAAAGGCTGCTGACAACTGCTGCTGGCGCTGCAGTTCTTTGACGTTATAGGCTAGTTGCAGCACCCCGCAGCCAGCAAAGTAAGGGTTGTCTGGCCATTGGCTTAACAGCCGTCTGCTGTAACCAAAACCGGCCAAGATAAGTTGTGATAAATTTGTATGGTGTGCAGACAGCTTTAAATACAGTACGCCCTGTGGATTGCCAGAGGCTTCTAGGGCAATATGTGGATTGCGTTCAATTAGTGTTACACGCCAGCCGCGGATGGCAAGGCTGTAGGCGCTAGCGCAACCGCTGATGCCGGCGCCAATAATCACGGCATGTTTTTCCGCGTTGCTGGGTTGCGTGGGGCGGGCAAACCATGGGGCTGCCCAACTGGCTGTGTGTGAACCGCTAAATACTCCGCTGAGCATTTCTCTTTTATGACCAAAGCCAGGATGACGCTGCATGTTAAAGCCTGCAGCCTGTAAGCCGCGACGTACAAACCCGGCACTGGTAAAGGTAGCCAGCGTGGTTTGCGGTTTCGCCAGTCGAGCAAGTTGGCTAAATAACGCATCGCTCCACATGTCAGGGTTTTTACTCGGCGCGAAGCCATCTAAAAACCAAGCGTCAACCTTAGCATCCAGCTGACTTAGTTGTTCGCTGGCTTCGCCTATGAGCAGCGTTAAGCAAACACGGCCTTGTTGGAAAATAAAATGCTGGTAACCGGGCTGGATAACTAAGTATTGTTGTAACAGCTGTGCGCTGAGCGGTTCAAGCTCAGGCCAGAGCGCTAGTGCGAGTTGTAAGTCGGCGGCGTGTAACGGGTATTTTTCAACACTAATAAAATGCAGTCGTGCCTGTTCTGGTGCTTGTTGTAAAAAAAGTTGCCAGCAGGTGAGAAAGTTTAGCCCCGTACCAAAACCGGTTTCGGCCACGACAAAGGGCGTGCTGTTGTCTAGCTGCTGAAAACGTTCGGTGAGCTGGTTGTGTTGGATAAATACATAACGGCTTTCATCTAAACCCGACTGCTTGGAAAAATAAACGTCAGCAAACTCAGCCGATAAAGGTTGACCCTGCTCGTTCCAATCAATGTGTGCGTGTTGTAGCTGCGTGGTTGTCATATGAAATTGCCGAGTGGTAGTCCGTCCGTTAGCGCGCTGTGCCCAGCAATAAAAATAACGGATAGCTTTGCCCCGTTCTTTTTTCAATAGAGAAAATATGTTGCAGTTTGAGCTGGTGAAATCCTACTTGTTCAGCTTGTTGCATGAGTACATCTGGCTCAAAACCCAAATGTTTCACGCCCTTGGCGTCATTGTCGCCGTGAAAGCTGCCATCTTCAGCATAGAGATCAATGAGCGCCAGTTGACCGCCCGAGACGAGCGCTTGCCGCATGCAGTGTAATAAACGCTGGGTTTCTGCGACGTGATGTAGCGCCATGCTGCTGATAATGCCGTCATAGTGTTGGTCTAACCCGCTAAAAATATCCTGATTTAAGATGGTGATATTGGCAACCTGTTTTGCGGCTAAGCGTTCGAGCATTGCCGCAGAGGTGTCCAGCGCGGTGACTTGGGCTACGTGCTGGGCTAAAGGTACGCTGAGCACTCCAGTGCCAGCACCAAAATCGAGCCAGTGTTGTTTAGGGTCGAGAGCGAGCAGCGGCCAGATTTTTTCTGCCATTGCGCTCAGCTGCTGTGAAGTGGGTGAGCGATCAAAACGCTCTGCAGCTTGGGTAAAGTGCTCTGAAGTAGTGCTCATAAATTTTGCCTATTATACTTTTTCTTTCCACTGATAAAGCAGGTCAAGTGCCTGCTTGGCGGTTAGCTCATCGGGCTTAAGTTCTCGTAGTGCATCAAGCAAAGGATGCGCCGCACTAGCAAAAAGATCGCTTTGCAGGGGGATGCTAGGTTGCGGTTGCTGCGCTTGGTTTTGCCAGCTTTGTTGTTCCAACTGAGCTAGGAGTTCGCGTGCGCGCACAATAACAGTATCGGGAACGCCAGCTAACTGTGCGACTGCTAAGCCATAGCTTTGGTTAGCCGGCCCCGGCTGCACCTGATGTAAAAATACAATGCGCTCCCTGTGCTCAGTGGCGCTAAGGTGCACGTTAGCAACAGTGTGCAGTTGCTCGGGCAAGCTGGTTAATTCAAAGTAGTGGGTGGCAAAAAGTGTCCAAGCGCGCAGTTGCGCCAGTTGCTCAGCGGCTGCCCACGCCAGTGATAGACCATCAAAGGTGCTGGTGCCGCGACCTACCTCATCCATCAAGACTAAGCTGTGCTGGCTAGCATTATGCAAAATATTAGCGGTTTCGCTCATTTCCACCATAAAGGTGGATCGTCCACCGGCGAGATCATCGCTGGAGCCAATACGCGTAAAGATGCGATCCACTAATGACAACTGGCACTGGCCGGCGGGAACAAAGCTGCCGACATGAGCCAGCAGTACAATCAGCGCGGTTTGACGCATATAGGTCGATTTACCGCCCATATTCGGACCGGTAATGATCAGCATGCGCGTGTCGTTGTCTAGTGCTACATCGTTGGCCACAAAAGGCGTAGTTAAGACGTGTTCAACTACCAGGTGGCGGCCTTGTTGGATGTTTAGTTGCGCCTGCGCGCTAAACTGTGGGCGCTGCAGATCCAGACTGAGAGCGCGTTCGGCCAGATTACATAGCACATCTAACTCTGCCAGAGCGCTGGCGCTGAGTTGTAGTGGACCTAACTGAGTAATTAATACTTCGATAAGCTCATCATAGAGCTGTTTTTCCAGCGTTAAGGCACGGCTTTTAGCGGACAAGGCTTTGTCTTCAAATTCTTTTAATTCGGCGGTAATAAAACGCTCAGCCCCTTTTAGGGTTTGTCGACGGATATAGTCTATCGGCGCTTGCTCAGCTTGCCTGCTTGGTAATTCAATGTAATAGCCATGCACACGGTTATAGCCCACTTTGAGATTGGCTAGTCCAGTGCGCTCTTTTTCGCGAATTTCCATATCGAGTAAAAACTGCGCGGCATTCTCATTCAGTGACAACAGCTCGTCTAGTTCAGCATGGTAACCGCGCTTGAGTACGCCACCGTCACGAATTACCACCGGTGGATTATCGACTATGGCGCTTTGTAGTGTGGCGGATAGCTCAGGATACTGACTGATGTCATCAGCCAGCACGGCTAAGCGGCCCTCGGTAAACTCGCTGAGAGAATCCTGTAAGGCGGGTAGGGCATTGAGTGCATCGCGTAAGCGTGCTAAGTCTCTGGGGCGCGCACTACGTAGGGCAACACGCGCCAAAATACGCTCAATATCGCCAATGTGTTTGAGCTGTGGTTGGATTTTCTCGAACTGGTAATTCGTTAACAGATGCGCAATAGCATCATGGCGTTGCTCAATGGTGGCTTGGCGACGTAACGGGCGGTGCAGCCAGCGGGTTAATAGGCGAGTACCCATAGTGGTTTGGCAGTGATCCAGCACAGACAGTAGGGTGTTGTCGCGCCCACCTGTGAGGTTCTTGTCCAGCTCAAGGTTGCGACGCGTGGCGGCATCTAAAATAACCGTATCGCTGAGTTGTTCGTGTTCCAGCGTGCGAATATGTGGCAATGCAGTGCGCTGTGTATCTTTAGCGTAATTGAGTAAACAGCCGGCAGCGCCAATCGCGAGCGTCAGATTTTCACAGCCAAAACCGCGCAAATCTTGGGTGGAAAACTGCTGGCACAGACTTTTATGGCCGCTGTCTTGGGCAAACTCCCAAATGGGGCGCTGTTGGGTGGTACGTTGTTTGCCGAGCAGGGTTTGATGCGGCCAATCTTCTGGGATTAATAACTCAGCTGGATTAAAGCGCTCCAGTTCAGCAAGTAAGCTTTGTAAATCGTGAAGCTCTTGCACTTGAAAGCGGCCACTGCTGATATCCAAAATAGCCAAGCCAAACAACTCTTCTTCGCCAACCAGAGCAGCAATCAAACTGTCTTGGTGCTCATCCAGTAGTGCTTCATCGCTAATGGTGCCGGGTGTAAGAATACGCACTACTTGACGCTCTACAGGACCTTTGCTGGTGGCAGGGTCGCCCACTTGCTCGCAAATCACTACAGATTCACCCAGTTTGACCAGTTTAGCCAGATAGCCCTCAACCGCATGGTAAGGAATGCCCGCCATGGGTACGGCTTGCCCTGCTGATTGACCGCGACTGGTTAGGGTAATGTCGAGCAGGCGTGCAGCTTTTTTGGCGTCATCGTAGAAAAGCTCGTAGAAATCGCCCATGCGGTAAAACATAATTTGTTCGGGATGCTGGTTTTTCAGCGCCCAGTATTGCTTCATCATGGGGGTGTGTTCTGCGGCTTTACTCATTGAGTTGATGACTCCTAAGAAATGGGGCAGTGGTATGTTTGGACTAGTTAGGCGAGAGATGCTTGGCGATGCAAAAGTAGTACTTTACAGCAAAATAACCGAGCAAGTATGCGGGTGGTTACGTTTCCGTTGCGTTAGAGTTGCACGTTTGATTCGGTGGTGTTGCTTTGGTTGTTTTGGTTGTTTGGCGTAACTTGGCTAGCTCAGCATGCTTGCGTAAATCACAAGCCGCCAGCTGCTCACTGCGTAGCTGACGAACTGTTTCTAGGGGATTGGTATTGTGGTCTTCTGCTTGCATAAAATAAGCAGCATAGCGCTCTTCATCGTTAGGCATGCTGTAGGCCTCTTGGTTTAAGGCTATTTATTTTTGCTGCGTAGGGCGCGTTGCATTTCGCGGTCTGAGTCACGCTCTTTAAGTACGTGGCGTTTGTCGAAGTCTTTTTTACCTTTAGCTAAAGCGATTTCGCATTTAACCAGGTGCTTTTTCCAGTACAAAGCAAGTGCCACACAGGTATAGCCCTGACGCTGTACGCCAGCAAAGAGCTTTTCCAGTTCGCGGCGGTGCAGCAGCAGTTTGCGCGTACGGGTGGGATCAGCGACTACGTGTGTGCTGACGCTCTGCAGTGGGCTGACATGACAACCCATCAACCAAGCTTCGCCATCTTTTAACAGTACGTAGCTGTCCACCAGTTGAGCTTTGCCTTCGCGCAGGCTTTTAACTTCCCAACCGGTTAATGCAACGCCGGCTTCGAAGCGTTGTTCGATAAAATAATCGTGCAGCGCCTTTTTATTCAGCGCAATCGTGCCTTTGGTGTTTTGTTTTTTCTGTTTAGCCATAGTGGTCGCATTATAGAGAGAAGTTTGGCTTTAGGCGAGAGGCAAGTCGTTCAGTGGGACATAATTGCATCTGCCGGGTTAATGGCGGTCTGTGTATAATAGCCGGCACATTCACTGATATATTCTCTAAGAGTTGCTATGAGTATCAAAATTCAACGCTCAGCTATTTTGCCTTATTCTGCCGAGGCGCTGTATCGGATGGTTAATGATGTAGAGCGTTATCCAGAGTTTTTGCCTTGGTGCAGCAAAACACAGCTCATCTCTGCTGATGAATATTCCATGCGAGCAGCGCTAACGGCATCAAAGCTAGGCATCTCGCATACCTTCATCACCCAGAATGTATTAGCGCCCAATGAAAAAATAGAAATTAATCTGGTTGAAGGGCCGTTTAAACATTTGCATGGTGTGTGGCAGTTTAAGCAGCTGGCGGAAAATGCCTGTAAAATGAATTTGGATTTAGAGTTTGATTATTCAGGTGCTTTGGTAAAAGCCACGTTGGGCCCGTTATTTACCCAAGCTGCTAATACGATGGTTGGTGCGTTTTGTGATAGAGCGAAACAACTTTATGGATAAAACGATGATTAATATTGAAGTGGCTTACGCACTAGCTGGCAAGCAAAAAATCAACAGCCTGCGTGTGCCTCAGGGCACTACAGTACGACAGGCAGCATTGCAGTCTGGTTTAGACAGGATTTTTCCGGACTTGGATTTAGCCAATAGCCCCTTGGGTATTTTTTCCAAAGGCATAGCTAAGCCAGATGAGTATGAGCTAAAAAACGGCGATAGGGTTGAAATCTATCGCCCGCTGTTGGCTGATCCTAAAGAGGCGCGTAAAAAACGCGCCGAGAAGGCTGCACAAGCAAAAGAGAGTTAATCTTCTTCTGGGTGTTCTTGTCCAAGAATTTCTTGGTCTTTACTGATGCCAGGTTGGAAGTCACCTGTTAACCCAGTGAGCTGATCCTGTTCGTCAAAAAACAAACTAATACGCTCTTGGTGGCGATTCTCCCCGCCGGGCTGGATGCTGTATAAGTAATCCCAACGCTGTGGTGAAAAAGTATCTGTTATCAAAGGGGTACCCATGATGAAGCGCACTTGGCGGGTTGTCATGCCGGGCCGCAGCTGGTCAACCATGTCTTGGGTAATGATATTGCCCTGCTGAATATCCAGTTTGTATACTCCGGGAACTGAACAACCGACAGTTAGCACGCTGCTAAGGCATAAACTTAATAAGACTTTCTTGTGCATTGGCAAATGACTTCCACTTGTTGGTTAAGGCAATGTATGTTTGAGCTCTCAAGCCTGATGCGTGTTGCTGACAAAACGATTAAAAACTCATCTTAATTGTTTGTTTGCGTAACTTGCGTGCCAGAGGTTTCTTAAATCATACCTGTATTATAGACTGATGAGAAACAGCATGAGTGAGAATTCGAATTATGTCTGAAAATGTTGAACTACGTAAGGCTGGATTAAAAGTAACCTTGCCCCGTGTAAAAATTATGCAGATTTTAGAGGCTGCAGACCCCCGTCATATGAGTGCAGAGGATGTGTATAAAACCCTAATGGACGCTGGTGAGGATGTGGGTTTGGCGACGGTTTATCGTGTGCTAACGCAATTTGAAAGCGCTGGATTAGTGATACGGCATAATTTTGATGGTGGTCACGCGGTGTTTGAGCTTGATGATGGTGAGCACCATGATCATATTGTTTGTCTTGACTCCGGCGAAGTGTTTGAGTTTTTTGATCAAAAAATAGAAAAGCGCCAAAAAGAAATTGTTGCTGAAATGGGCTATGAGTTAGTTGACCATAGCTTAGTGCTGTACGTGCGCAAAAAATAACGCACTCTTGCTGGAGCGCAACTTTTCGCGATTGGATTTGTAGCCTTTGTGGGAGCGCAACTTTTGCGCGAATGTTACTAGCCGGCGGCGCTTGAGTTGGGTTTATAACTCGTATCGCGCATAAGATGCGCTCCCACAGTAAAACGGTCTGAAGCACCGCCGTTCTTGCGCAGTGGCGCAGCTCTTGTTAGAGCGCAACTTTTCGCGATTTTTAGTAAACTTTATGCTACATAACTCTTTAGGTTGTGTAGGTGTATGACGGTGTTTTTTTGCGTTTATAGGGAAACACGTCTATGACCTTACCTTCAAGAATAGCGTCTTGCAGGCTTTGCCAGTAGCTGGCTTTAAATAGATCGCCGTGGATTGCGGTAAAAATCTTGCGGTGTTCGCGGTCGGTGAACAAGAAGGTCGGGAATTCTTCCGGAAATACATCATTGGGTGCGACTGAATACCAAGGCTCCGCTGACATCTCATCTTCTGGATAGCGCGGTTCTGGAATGGTGCGGAAATTCACTTCGGTTAGATAGCTGATTTCATCATAATCATAAAATACCACTCGCCCATGACGGGTCACGCCAAAGTTTTTCAGCAGCATATCGCCGGGGAAAATATTGGCCGCAGCGAGTTGTTTTATCGCCCAGCCATAATCCTCTAGCGCATCATGAATTTGCTGCTCGCTTGTAGCGTTATCTAAATAAATATTAAGCGGCGTCATGCGTCGCTCGGTCCAACAGTGTCGCACTAGAACCTCGTCACCCTGCACTTCGATGGTGGCGGGAGCAACCTCTAGTAACTCTTGCAAGCACTCAGGCTCGAATTTACTCACTGGAAAGCGTAAGTCAGAAAATTCCTGCGTATCCGCCATGCGTCCGACGCGGTCTGCGTATTTAACCAAGCGATAGCGGTCAATGACTGTAGCGCGGTCAACAGTTTTTGAAGGTGAAAAGCGATCCTTAATAGCTTTAAATACAATATTAAAACCGGGTAGCGTAAACACCGTCATAACCATGCCACGAATGCCGGGAGCCATCATAAAGCGATCTTCAGTGGTTTCTAGATGTTCCATTAGTGAGCGGTAAAACTCGGTTTTGCCTTGTTTGTAAAAACCGATTGAGGTGTACAGTTCCCACAGTTGTTTGCGCGGCAGTATTTTCTGTAAAAAGCTAATAAATTCAGCAGGATAAGCCACGCGTACCATAAAGTAAGAGCGCGTAAAAGAGAAGATAATCGACACTTCGGCTTCATCGGTGATTGCGGCATCAAAGCGCACGCCTTCGCCTTCGATGTTGAGCAAGGGAAATACCAGCGGCCATTGTTCATCTTGAGTGAAAATACGTCCGAGGATATAGGCACCTTTGTTGCGATACAGGCGCGAGCTGTAGAGCTCAAAAGTAAGATCTGGATCTTTGCACACCCAGTCGGGTAGTGATTGCCTTAGTTGATATTCCAAGCGCTCTAGATCAGCCTGGGTATCGGCATAGGGGATGTCAAACGCGTAGTCTTCGATGAGCTGTTTGAGCATGGCGCGCAGGTCACCATTGGGGCGGTATTGGCGAATTTGCATAGGGGTTTCGCTGCTGACGCGTTCTTTGCGCGTTGTTTGCACAAACATACAGGCATTGCAGATTTTGTCGTGACTAAACAAACTGTTGAAAATCGAGTTAAACCAGGTTTCTGATAGCTCGTCATCAAGGCGCAGATCAATCTGGCCCATGTAAGATTTTTTAATTTCTGGCCAGCAGTCAATATCCAGTAATGTCTGCTCACCATAAATGTTAACTAAGTCTTTACGGGTGTCGAGAATGTGTTCTTTATAGATTTGGATGCGGCGCGCTGAGGCGTGCTGGATTTCCTGCCACATGGCCTGCTCAAAGTGATAGCGCCCCATGTTGGTAATCTTGCGAAATTCATCACGGTAGGTATCAAAGCCATTCAAGATATGGCGTGCGATGGCTACTGCAGAACACTTGACCGTCATACATTCAATCCTCAGTCGTTAGCATAAATGAGTACAACATTACATCTTTTGCACAACTAAGGAAACAGAGTAGCAATCTAGGGGTAAGCCAGAGTCTCACCCTTAGATTACTTATATCTGCAGGTTTACTGGGTGAGCTCTTGCTCGGTAAACAAACCATCAAACAGCATGCTGGATAAGTAACGCTCGCCTGAGTCGGGAATGATGACGACAATGGTTTTACCCTGCATTTGTGGTTTTTCGGCAAGGCGTAGGGCGGCTGCCATAGCTGCACCGCTGGAAATGCCGCACAGGATACCTTCTTCGCGCATCAGCCGTAGTGCAACCTGTTTGGCTTCTTCATCATCGATTTTTTCAACCTGATCCACCAAGCTTAAATCTAGGTTGCCCGGAATAAAGCCTGCGCCTAAGCCCTGAATTTTATGCGGTGCCGGTGTTAATGCTTCGCCTGCTTTGGCCTGACTGATGACGGGTGAGCCAGTAGGTTCTACCGCAACGGAGATAATGGGTTTGCCGCATTGGTTTTTGATATAACGCGATACCCCAGTAATGGTGCCGCCCGTACCCACACCGCTGACCAGCACATCAATACGACCATTGGTATCGCGCCAAATTTCAGGGCCGGTGGTTTTTTCGTGGATATCAGGGTTGGCTGGGTTTTCAAACTGTTGCAGTAAAATATGGGTTTGCGGGTTTTGGTCGACAATTTCCTGTGCTTTCTCGATCGCGCCTTTCATGCCCTTGGCGGGTTCTGTCAGAACAATTTCTGCGCCTAAGGCTTTAAGTATTTTACGGCGCTCAAGGCTCATCGATGAGGGCATAGTTAAAATCAAGCGGTAGCCTTTGGCCGCCGCAACAAAGGCTAAACCTATACCCGTATTGCCGGAAGTAGGTTCGACCATGGTGGTGCCGGATTTAAGCGCACCGCTTTCTTCGGCTGCCTGCACCATCGCAGCGCCAATGCGGCATTTTACTGAGCCGGCAGGGTTGCGTGATTCTATTTTTGCCAAAATGGTGACGCCCTTGGGTCCCATACGATTAATGCGTACCAGCGGTGTGTTGCCGATGCTTTGTGCGTTATCCAAATAAATATTACCCATGGTGTAAGCCTCTTTAAAATGTGTCGACTGTCTAGCCGCTTGCTTCCTTGAGCCGGTGCTTGTTTGTAATAAGACAGGTGATTATCGGTTTTTGCTATTCGCATAGTTCTCTATAAACTACTGTTTTCTGCAGAGTATAGCTATAAGCACTATGGTCCTGCAGCGACTAAAAAAGCATAACCATATAAGGTGTTTTTATGAAGTTTGCTGGTACAGATTCTTACGTTGCTACTGAAGATTTAAAAATAGCCGTCAATGCGGCCGTGACTTTGCAGCGCCCGCTGCTGGTAAAAGGGGAACCGGGCACGGGCAAGACTTTGCTTGCCGAAGAGGTCGCCCACGCCTTTAACGCCAAACTGATTACCTGGCACATTAAATCCACCACCAAAGCCCAGCAAGGCCTGTACGAGTACGATGCGGTCAGCCGTTTGCGCGACTCGCAACTTAATTCTGAGCGGGTGCATGATGTGCGTAACTACATTAATAAGGGCAAGCTCTGGGAGGCTTTTGAAGCCGAGGAGCGGGTGATTCTACTGATTGATGAAATCGACAAGGCTGATATCGAGTTCCCTAACGACCTGCTGCAAGAGCTGGATAAGATGGAGTTTTACGTCTACGAGACGGACGAAACCATCAAGGCGAAGCACCGCCCGATTATTATCATTACCTCTAACAACGAAAAAGAATTACCGGATGCTTTTTTGCGCCGTTGTTTCTTTCACTATATCGCCTTCCCTGAGCGTGAAACCCTGCAGCAAATCGTAGATGTGCACTACCCGGGGATTTGTCAGGCGTTGGTGAGTCAAGCCTTAGAAGTGTTCTTTGGCATTCGCCAAGCGCCCGGTTTAAAGAAAAAGCCCTCGACTAGCGAGCTGGTGGACTGGTTAAAGTTGTTAATGGCTGATGGTATCAGCGCCGAAACACTGCGTGAGCGTGATGCTAATAAAGCCATTGCGCCGTTGCTGGGCGCGCTGGTGAAAAACGAGCAGGATGTGATGCTGCTTGAGCGCTTGGCCTTTATGGGTCGGCAGGGTCACCGCTAAGGGCATCGCTATGCTGTTGAATTTGTTTAGTGAATTACGCGCGGCGCGTGTACCGGTCTCGCTGCGTGAGTTGTTGGATTTGATTGCTGCGCTGGAAAAAAATATCGTCTTTGCCGATATGGATGAGTTTTATTACTTGGCGCGCGCTATTTTGGTCAAGGATGAACGCCACTTCGATAAATTCGACCGCGCGTTTGCTGCGTATTTTGAGGGGCTGGAAAACCTCAATGAACATATTGAAGCGCTGATTCCCGAAGAGTGGTTACGTCAAGAGTTCCTACGCTCGTTAAGTGCCGAGGAGCGTGAGCAAATCAAATCCTTAGGTGGGCTGGATAAGCTCATCGAGACCTTTAAGCAGCGTTTAGAAGAACAGCAAAAGCGTCATAGCGGCGGCAGTAAATGGATTGGCACGGGCGGGACCAGTCCGTTTGGCTCAGGGGGTTATAATCCGGAAGGTATTCGCGTGGGCGATGCCGGCGAGCGCCAAGGCCGTGCGGTTAAAGTATGGGATAAACGCGAGTTTAAAGATCTGGATGATCAGGTGGAGCTGGGCACGCGTAACATTAAAATGGCGCTGCGCCGTTTACGCCAGTTTGCTCGCACAGGTGCCGCCGATGAGTTGGATTTGCCCAGCACCATCAAACAAACCGCGCGCGATGGCGGCCTGCTGAATATTCAAATGCGCCCTGAGCGGCGTAACACCGTTAAGTTGCTGGTGCTCTTTGATATCGGCGGTTCCATGGATGCCCATATTCAAGTCTGTGAAGAGTTGTTTTCCGCCTGTAAGGCCGAATTTAAGCATCTGGAATACTACTATTTTCATAATTATGTGTATGAATCGTTATGGAAAAACAATGCACGTCGCTATCAAGAAAGCACGCCCACCCATGAGGTGCTCAATACCTACGGGCAAGATTACAAGGTGATTTTTGTCGGTGATGCAGCCATGGCGCCTTATGAGGTAACCCATATCGGCGGCAGTGTTGAGCATTGGAATAAAGAAGCCGGCTATGTCTGGATGCAGCGGTTTTTGGAGAAATTCGACAAGCTGGTCTGGCTTAACCCCTATCCCAAACAGCACTGGCAGTACACTCAGTCCACCCAGATTATCCGCCAGCAACTGGAAAATCAGATGTATCCCATGACGCTCGAAGGGATTGAGCAGGCGATGCGTTATTTGGCGACATAACAAAGCGCTGAATAATTACCTGCGTTGTCAGTACCTCCATAGATGTGTGGGTGGGTTGGTTATATCAAAATCACTTTTTATTCTTTTACAGTCTATCTCGGAGCGCCTAGACTTTAACGCAATCAGCTTAAGCTCGATTGCCACTCAGCTTGGCTATGTTGTTTTCACTTACTATCTGGAGTTCAAGTCATGAAACGTATTTCACTGGCTATTTTTATGCTTGCTATTAGCCTGAGCACTGCGCTCAGTGCTGCCCCGTTGTTGAACGTTTCTTATGATGTAATGCGTGATTTTTATAAGGAGTTTAACCCAGCGTTCCAAAAACATTGGCAGGCGCAGGGCAATAAGCCTGTGCAAATTCAAATGTCCCACGGAGCGTCCAGCAAACAGGCGCGTTCCGTGATTGACGGTTTGTTGGCCGATGTGATTACCATGAATATGGCCACTGACATCAGCGCGCTCTACCAGCACGGCAAACTAATTCCCGAAGACTGGGCGCAGCGCTTGCCCAACAATAGCGCGCCTTTTACTTCAGCCACGGTATTGATTGTGCGCGCAGGCAACCCGAAGAATATCCATGACTGGTCGGATTTGGTTAAAGAAGGTGTTGAGGTGATTGTGCCCAACCCTAAAACCTCGGGTAATGGCCGCTATACCTACTTGTCCGCTTGGGCCTACGTGTTGCAGCAGGGCGGTAGCGAGCAGGACGCCAAAGACTTTGTAGCCAAGCTGTTTAAGCAAGTCCCTATTATGAATACCGGCGGGCGCGCAGCGACCAGTACCTTTATACAAAACCAAATCGGTGATGTGTTGATTACCTTTGAAAACGAAGCCGAGATGATTGCGCGTGAATTCGGTCGCGGTGGTTTCGAGGTGATTTACCCCAGTGTAAGCGCCGAAGCTGAGCCGCCGGTTACTGTGGTGGATAAAGTGGTTGATCGCAAAGGCACACGTGAGTTGGCGCAGGCGTATCTTGAGTACCTTTGGTCCGATGAAGCGCAGCGCATCGCCGCGAAAAACTTTCTCAGACCACGTAACCAAGAAATCTTAGCTGAGTATGCCGATCGTTTTCCGCCAGTAGATTTTATTAACGTAGAGGATACGTTTGGTAATTGGGCAGACATTCAAAGCACGCATTTTAATGATGGCGGTGTGTTCGACCAGATTTATACCGTGCAATAGAGTAGAACTTTAGTCGCCAAGGACGGCTAGTGACTGCGAGTTAATTGATCTAAATAAAGAATTCAACAGTGGGTTAAGCGCAGACTGCAAACCCAATGACATGATGTGCAACTGTATCTATGCAGGGTATATTATTTTTTTTGCATTTAAGGAAGCGCTGAACAGCGCGCTGACAACACAGGTAACTATTTAGTGTTTCCTTAATATTCCTGCAGGCGGTTACAGTTAAGGAAGTTCTCAACAAATCTCAATGCTGAGTGCTTCTTTTGTTCACTCTTGTGTTCTGAATACGATTTAAATTAAAAGTAGTCATACAATGCCAAGATTTTTAGCTAAGCTTTCTAAAAGGTTAACCTCGTTGCTGCCGCCTGAGCTGGAATTGCGAGAGCTGTGGTACCTATTAAGCTCGCGTAACCACTCTCTGTTGTTAAACCGCCGTCGCGCGACAATGATCGTTAATCGTGTGCGTCTATTTGCGTTCTTATTTGCAGTGCTTACGCCGCTGTGGAGCGTGATCGATTTTATCGTTTTTGATTCACCGCTCTGGATTTATCTAGCCATCATTCGTGTGTTAGCCAGCGTGGCTTTTTTTGGTTTGTTTTTTGCGTATCAAGCGCCGGGGCGGCTGTTAGATGCCTACCGCTCTATGGCGCTCTTGTTTACGGTGCCCACCGTGTTTTACATCGCCTCGCACCTGCTCATCTCTGATCAATCGCTAGATAATATTTCCGCCTCACTGGCAACCGGCTATGCATTTTTACCTTTCGTGTTGATGGCAGGCCTAGCTTTATTCCCCTTAACACTTAAAGAAAATGCCTTGGTGTCTGCGGTTATTATTTTTGCGCAAGGCTTGGTGGGTGTGATGAATTGGAGCACGCTCAATTGGCCATCTTTTATGGGTGGTTTTTGGTTGTTGATTTTAATTTCTGCCGTGGTAGCGTTAGCCAGTCTTAGTCAGTTAGCCTTTATGATCGCTTTGGTTCGTCAGGTTATGCGTGATCCCTTAACGGGCGCCATTACCCGTGGCAGTGGTGAAGAACTGTTAGGCTTCTTTTGGAGTCGCTCCAGTAGACGTGGTTGCTCGTTGTCGATGGCGTTTTTTGATTTGGACCACTTTAAGCAGATCAACGACAACTATGGGCATGAGGCGGGCGATCAGGTGTTGCGTAACTTTGCGAAATTTATTGCAGACAGTAAACGCGCTACAGATGTGTTATTGCGTTGGGGTGGAGAAGAGTTTTTATTATTGATGCCCGATACCAGCTTGGCTGATGCCAAAGTTATGCTCAAACGCCTGCAAGAAAAAGGCTTTGGTGTGCGACCGGACGGTAATCCACTTACCGCCAGCATTGGCCTTGCTGAGCGTCAACACGATAACCTGTTTTCCGTGCAGGATCTGCTAGAACTGGCTGATCAGCGCATGTATGAAGCGAAAGAGCAGGGCCGTAATCGTATTATTACAGTGAGTTAAGTGCGTGCATTATTTAAGTAAAATAACATTATTTTTGGTTGCTGCTTTACTGTCATCAGTGGTGATGGCTTTTCCTTTTGAAGTGAAAGAACAGCTTAACGGCCTGCATATATCCATAGAAACCATGGATTTGGGTGATAACTTAGCAGCCGTGAGCCTGTATAATTATGGTGAACAAGAGGCGCAATGCAGCGTACGCTTTAAGGGTGGCCCACAAGCGCCACGTCTGCGTAAAGCGCGCGTGGCTGTTCAAGAAAGAGTCAATCTGACAGCCAGCTTCAGTAATCAAATTATTCGTATGCGTGTGCAAGTTACTTGCCGCGCTGTTAAGCAAGGAAACTAGATGGCTGCCATAGTAAAACCCTTCTGGCAATATAAAACACTGGCGCAAATGACGTCCGAAGAATGGGATTCCCTCTGCGATGGGTGTGGGCTGTGCTGCTTGCAAAAGCTAGAAGATCAGGAT
Organism: Thiopseudomonas acetoxidans; assembly: GCF_030362935.1. Lineage (NCBI taxonomy): Bacteria > Pseudomonadati > Pseudomonadota > Gammaproteobacteria > Pseudomonadales > Pseudomonadaceae > Thiopseudomonas > Thiopseudomonas acetoxidans. Next base: position 147,568 of record NZ_JAUCDY010000002.1, on the reverse strand, counting down.
GATGGTAGTCTTTACTACACCCGAATTGCATGCAAATTATTAGACTTAGGCACAGCGCGCTGTAGCGACTACAGTAATCGTCAGAACATTGTTCCTGAGTGTATTGCTTTAACACCTGACAATCTTGCCGCGCTGACATGGCTACCCAAAACCTGCGCTTACCGCTTATTACACGAAAAAAAGCCTTTGCCTGCTTGGCATCATTTAGTATGTGGTGATGTGAATGCCGTGCATGCGGCTGGAATTTCACAGCTTGATAATATGCTCAGCGAGCTGGATGTGGCTGAAGAAGACTGGGAGAAAAACCTCATTTTTCGTGCTTGATAACACAACACCCTCATGTGTTAAGTGAGGGTGAAATGAGATTGTTTGAGCAGAATACAGCGTTAATACGTGCTAGCATTCCTGCCAAGATAAATTAAGCACAATCAAGCCAAGGGCGTCAGTGAGACGAGCCCAGTGAGCAAGGAGTGTGCAGGAGCAGGACACTATAATGACTGAAGTGCAAACCGATAACGCTGAGCGTATTAAGCAGCATTTTGCTGTTCGGGTTATTAATGAAGCACGTATCATTTTGGAAGTGTGGCAAAAAGCACAAACCCAGGAATGGACCAAGCAAGAGGCTGAAACCATGTTGGCAGCAGCTGAGCGTTTGCAAAAATACGCAGAACGCTTTGAACAGCAAGCCCACGCCAATATTGCCGCTGATCTGCTTAGCTGTTTAGGCAAAATTAACGAACAACGTGGCCGCCTGACGACTGAGCGTATTGAGGAAATGACAGCCTTGATGCAAGCGCTCACGCAAACTGGGCTGCGTCAGGACGATCAAAACGCTGCAGGGTTTGTGGTGCCAATTTTGCGTCGGCCCTTGTACATAGCCTTATCTAGCCTCACTCAGGCGCAGCACTTATCGACACAGTTAAATTTTTTTGGTGTACAGTCTGAAACTTTCTCTGACGCGCAGGCGTTTAAGCAAGCAGTTAACGAGCGCCGTCCCCCGGTTATAATTTTGGACGTTGATTTTTTCGGACCTGAGCAGGGGTTAACACTCGCGCAAAGCATTCAGAACGATCCCGAAGTAGCGATTCCAATTTTATTCTACAGCCAGCATGATGCCGATGCCTTGGTGCGTTTGGCGGCTGTGCGTGCCGGTGGCGAAGGATTCATTGTCGGCGAGCTGGAAATTTCTGAACTTTTGGAATTGGTGGAAAGTTTTTCTCGCACCAGCCATTTTGATCCGTATCGCGTGCTAGTTGTCGATGACTCGAAAGCGCAGTCTACCTTTACCGAACGCACCCTAAATGGTGCAGCGATTATTACCCGTTCTGTGAATGACCCTACGTTGGCGTTAGCGCAAATGATGGAGTTTGCTCCCGACCTGATCATTCTAGACATGTATATGCCGCAATGCTCTGGCCCTGAGCTGGCTAAGGTTATTCGTCAGAGTGAGCGTTTTGTGGGTATGCCCATCATTTATTTGTCGGGTGAAGAAGACTTAGGCAAACAGCTTAATGCCATGAGTCAGGGTGCTGACGATTTTTTAACCAAGCCCGTTATGCCGCATCATTTGATCGCCACCGTAAGAAACAGAGCCATACGCGCGCGCAATCTTAAAGCCAGAATGGTGCGTGACAGTCTAACTGGGCTCTACAGCCATACACATATTTTGCAATTGCTGGATGATGCCTGCGCTCGCGCGCTAAAAAATGGACAACCGTTAAGTTTTGTCATGCTGGATATTGACCACTTTAAAAAGGTTAACGACACCTACGGCCACCCAATGGGTGATAAGGTGATTAAAAGTTTGGCGCTTTATCTGAAGCAACGCCTACGTAAAACCGATCATATTGGACGTTATGGCGGCGAAGAGTTTGCGCTGGTGCTGCCCAACACCAATGCAGAAAATGCGGCGAAAGTGGTGGATGAAATCAGGCAAAGGTTTTCTGAAATTAGCTACCCAGCGCAGCCGCAGGATCTAAGCTGTGCGTTTAGTGCGGGGGTCGCACAATTTGCTGAAGGCTTAGATGCAATGAAGTTAGCCAACTTGGCTGATCAAGCTTTGTATGTGGCCAAACACAAGGGTCGTAATCAGGTTGCTATAGCCGAACAGCCCTAAGCGTACCTTTTCTATCCTTAAGTGTGCGCTCAGGTTTTTTCTAAAAAAGACCTTCCTTCACCTTGCTCCTCATAAGTCACACCGTCGCGTATATGGTACAAACGCTTAAAGGTGGGAATGATCTTGTCATCGTGCGTCACCACAATCACCGCGGTTTTATAGTCACGCGCTATCTCGTTAAGCGTCTTAATAACGGTTAGGGCGCGCACGCTATCCAGCGCCGCGGTAGGCTCGTCAGCTAAGATTACCGGCGGGCGGTTGATGAGGCCGCGGGCAATCGCAATACGTTGCTGCTCGCCCCCAGATAGGCGTGATGGCAGCGCATGAGCGCGATGCTCTACTTGCAATACAGTCAATAAATCTAATGCTAACTGGCGCGCTTCCTTGTTGTTTTTTCCGGCCAACATGGGCAGTAGCGCCACGTTATCCAGCGTGGTTAAAAAAGGAATTAAGTAGGGTGATTGGAAGACAAAACCAATCTTATCGCGGCGTAATGCGCGCAAATCAGAGATTTTCCACGCATTGTCATAAATCAGTTGATCGCCAATATGCATTTGCCCAGCACTGGGTTCGATGATTGCACCAAGGCACTTGAGTAGCGTGCTTTTGCCTGAGCCGGACGGGCCGATCAGACCGACCACTTCACCTGGCGCTATTTGCATATTGATCTGCTTCAGAGCATGAACAGCGGTGTCGCCGCGGCCAAAGGTCTTGCTCAACCCTGAAATTTGAATGCCATACTGCTGCATAGTGTTAGCCTCCCACCGCATCGGCTGGATCGACACGCAGTGCTGCATAAATCGCGACAAAACTCGCCAATACACACATACACAGCACCGCGATTAATCCCGTCACTGTATCTTGAGTGATTAACAGCACGTATTTAGGAAAGAAAGGTGCCCATACGGTGGCAGAGATTTTGCCGACTACAAAACCGATCACGCCTAAGGCCAAAGCTTGTTGGATAATCATTGATACGATGGTGATGTTTTGTGTGCCAATCAGCTTTAGTACGGCAATTTCACGAATTTTACCCATGGTCAGGGTGTAAATGATAAAGGCAACAATGGCCGCGCTGACCAGCGCCAAGATCACTAAAAACATCAGGATTTGTCGTGCTGAAGTCGCGATCAGCTTGCCGACTAAAATGTCTTCCATTTGTTCGCGGTCGTAGACTTGCAAGCGTAACCAGCGGCGTATGTCTTGCACGACCTGCTTAGGTTCAGCCTGCGCGTTGAGCTGTACCAGCACGGCGTTGACTTGGGTGTTGCTTTCCTGCAGTTCCAGCACAGCATCCAGCACCTCAGGGTTGCGCGGGTTATTAAGCACTGGATTTTGTTTGATGCGGCGGCGATTTTGCACGATGGCATCATTGCTTTTCAGGAACTGCGCTTGTTGCGCATCCTGCAAGGGAATAAAGATCATGGGATCGCCGCTGGATGACACCATGCGTCGGGTTAAACCAACGATAAGATAGGTGTTACGGCGGATTTGAATGTGCTCACCCAGTTTAAAACCACTGGCAATATCAGCCACGGCCTCATAATGGTTTTTGCTAACTTGTCGTCCGGCTAATAACGTCAGTGGCCAGCCTGCCGAGCCAGGACCAGTGTTGGCAATACCTGTAACCAAGGCGCGGGTGTCACTGCCAGCATGGGCAACCTGCATGGTTAAGTAGGTGACATTGGTGGCGCTGGCGACACCGGGAATATTGACTACTGCGCGCCACGTATCGTCAGGCAAGCTAGAGGGCTCTGCGTAGGGGCCAAGGGTGTCTTTTTGTACGACCCATAAATCAGCGGAGCTGTTATCCAGCAGCACTTGTGCGTCATCGACCATGCCGCGATAGACACCAGCCATGGTCAGAGTGACACCAATCAACAAGCCTAAACCCACGCCGGTGAACACAAACTTGCCCCAAGCATGCAGAATGTCGCGTCCGGCAAGGCTAATCATGGTGTTTCGGTCAGTTGCTGAACGGGCTTGATACGACTGTTTGCGCGCAAAGGTTTGCTGCTATAGAGCACAACCTGCTGACCGGCGCTGAGCCCAGAGAGAATCTGCACATTGCCAGCTAAGTCGCTACGACCCAAGGTGACGGGCTGAAATACAAGCTGCTGATTTTCAATGCGCCACACGCCCAGTTGCCCATCCTGGCGAATAATAGCAGCGTTAATAACCACTGGAGTTTTGGCGAGCTGGGGTAGTTGCACCGTTACTTCCGCAAGCTCGCCAATACTCGGAGAAGGATCGGGTTGTTGCTGAAACATCACCTTAGCGCGCCGCTCTTCAGTGACCGTATCGGCCAGCCACTCTAAGCGTGCGACATAGCCTGAGTGAGGATGTAACTCTTGCGAGCGTAAAATAATCTGTGCAAACTGCTGCTCTGCCAAACCCATGGAGCCGGCTTGATCAAAGCGCACATCAATCCAAAGCTGCTGGGGGTCGATTAGCTCAAAGACGGTTTGCCCTGCCAGCACAGTGTCGCCCGGGTCAACATGACGAGCGATAATCAAACCTGAGACAGGTGCGCGCAGTAAGCGATCTTCGCGTACTGCTTCTAGGGCTAATAATTCAGCCTGTGCGCGCGCTAAGTCGCTGGCAGCGCTGTGTGCTTGGCTGCGTGCACGCGTCCATTCATGCTGTTTGGCAGCCGCTATTTCCTCGCTGATAGAGCGCGAAGGCAGCAATTTGTTATAGCGTTGCGCCTGTTTTTGAGTGTAATCCAGATGGGCTTGCGCTTCAGTCAGCTGTGCTTGACTTCGCTGTAGCAGAGCCGCTTGCGCATTGATTTTCTCATCAAGATCAACCACATCGATAACACCTAAAATATCTCCTGCGGCCACACGATCACCAACATCAGCATTAAGCGTAGTAGCGCGGCCTAGGGTGTTACTGGCGACACGGTAAGTGTGGCGTGCAGCGACAGTACCTATACCGAACAAAGCGGGTTGCAGATTTTGCTCCTGTACCTCAGTAACGACGATTTTCACTTTCGCCAGAGGGCCAGAACTGAGCAATACCCAGATAAAAGCAGCGGTAAGCACAATGACGGTGACGAATACCGCGAGCAGTTTTTTTTGTTTAAAAAAAGCGGGCATGATTAACGAGCCTCAATGGCGCGCTGATACAGCACAAAGCTGTCTGCAGCAGCCTGTTTAATAGTGCGGTTGCTACCCAGCAAAATGCTTTGCACAACCAGGCCCTGAATATTGCCAATAAATAATAATGCCGCCGCCTCAACATCAAGCTGCGCATAAAATTCACGCTCTTGTTTGCCAAGCTCTAGCGTCTGCTCTAGGCGCTGTTGGTATTGGCTGAGCAAGGTGGTGACGAGTTTTTTGGCTGCCGTATTTTCCTTGCGTTGTAACTCGCTAAACAGCAAACGCGGCACGCCGGGATGCTCACTAATAAACTGAATGTGCGTCATAAATGTCGCTTGTAATGCGGCTAATGCTGTTGTTTGACCTTGCATGGCTTTATCAACACGCGCCATTAAGCGCTTGGCAACCCAACTCATGACCGACTCTAAAATGGCATCTTTGTTAGCAAAGTGCCGAAACAATGAGCCTTGGGTGACGCTCATGTGCTTAGCAATGGCGGCTGTGGTGATCTCGCTTGGGTTTTGTTGCGCGGCCAGCTCGATAACCGCCTCGACAGTAACGGCACGGCGCTCATCGGCGGGCAGGTATTTGCTTGCTGGTTGCATAACTAAGCCTAAAAAGAAAGTAATTTATTACTATCTTTGCAAGTGATGACGATGCTTTGCAATACAAAAAACAGTGATTTTGTTAGAAATTGATTAAAAACAATTTCAGTTTTATCAGTTGATTCATGCTTCGCGTAGCAAAGCAGTTTACACGCAGCCGTTCGCTTGGCACAGCTCCTGTGGGAGCTTACATTTTCCAAGTTCCCCGACATTTTTTACAGCCGGTCAGATTTTTTCTACACCCTTAAATGCGAAGAGCCGGTTTTCTCTGCGCAGCAGGTCTTGCAATGGCGCCTAGCCGAACAAGGATTTTTTCTGCAGCTGGAGCGTAATGAGGCCAGTATTCAACAGCAGCACAATGTTTCGATTGAAGCAGTGTTTGCTGATGAGTTGATGTTGGGTGAGGCGGAGCCGCGCGCTTGGCAATGAACGAGATAAGGCTGAAGCACAAGTGCAGGCCATGCGATCAGCATTACCGATGTTTCAGGCAATAGCCTACATGGTGCTGGTGATTTCTATACCTATTGTCCTAGTGCTGAGTGGGTATTCGTTTGGAGCATTGTTTCAGCTGTCATTCGGGATGTTCACCATTCACTTCCTGACGTTTTTCTGGGAACTGTCGCGCTGGTTGGATTCTAAACTGCTGGCAGGGCTGTACATGAACCAAGGCGTGGGTGCTGTTGCAACACGGATGATGCCTTGGACAGATCATGGCGCGGCATACTGGATGTCGGACTTTGTACTGTGGGGAACGTTGATTGCGATGCCAATGCTTTTTCTAGCATTTATGGCCTGGGCTGGTATGCAGATAAACAGCGCGTTAACTTTGGGTACCGCTGCTGGGATGATGGGCGGTATAGGTGCAGCATCTGGTATAGGCTTCGGCAAGGAGGTTGGCGGTGCTGCTGATGCTGCCAACAGAGCTGGGGGCGCAGCGGTGCGAGCCGGTGCTCGCGCTGCCAGCAGACATCCGAAAGTACGAGCAGCTAGAGCAGCAGCTCAGGCTATCAAAAACAGGTAGGCATAGAAGAATCTAACTATCCCAAAAAAGCCTGCTTTTTAGCAGGCTTTTTATTAATTTCTACGTCCGTGTAGTTCTTCCCAGGTTTTACTTACGTGCCAACCAGGCCCATTTGCTAGAAATGGGTCTTGTGTAGGATCGTAATGAACACTGGACGGATCTTCGTGAGCATATAAATCTCCGACCCAATTTCCGAGCCCATCTTCATGCAGCTCACCGTCCTTGCTTTTTTGACCTGAACTCGTAAGCATAAAATAAATAAATGCAGCAAAAGCTATCAGGCCAGCCAGCATCAAGCCAATGCTAAGCAGCAGTGCCCAGGTCAGGATGCTGACGACAATCTTTGGCAGTCTAAGGGCGGTGAACAATCCACTCACCTTCGCCTTGGTGGTTCGAGCGACACCAAGCACCATCTGCCCGTACCCCGCATTTTGAGCTTCAAATATACGTTCCATTGTAGTGTCTCCAACCTTCAAAAAATATGCATAAAAAACCTTATATGCCACAAACTTAATGTACACCCTCGCTAGGGTCAACCGCTTTCATCTCAATTTTGCAAACCGTCTTGCTGGGTCGTACAGAGGCCTGAGTCCTTAGCTATCTAATGGCAATCACGGCATCTGTTGCGCGGCGTGTTTCACTCGCAAAACTTCAACGGTACGGGATTCATCGAGCACCCGGTAAAAAATGATGTAGTTCTTGTGTGCCACCAATTCCCGCAACCAGCTGGGTAAGCCGGGGCGGCCCGAGCGGCCCGTGCCGGGGAACTCTGCAAGCTGCCTTGTCTTATCGCGCAGCTCCTTACCAAACTTCTTGGCATTGGCTGGACTGTCCTGGGCGATATAGTCAATGATGTTGTCTAAATCGGCTTCAGCAATGGGTCGCCAGATAACGCTGTAAGGTTTTTCTGATTTCGCCATAAGTTACTCGTCTGCCGCCATGTGGCGGGCAATACGGGCATCCATCCGGGCCATGACCTCGTCATGCGGGATGCTTGGCCGAGAATCATCAATAGCTTCCTGGATCTCGACTGCCAACCACTGATTATAAGCTGCGGCTTCGTGCGCTTCGCGCATGGCGTCCGCACGGTTCTGCCTACTTCGGCTCATGTCCTTCTGATCGGGGTTCCAGTCGGTGGCGTCAATCTGGATAACGTCAATACCGACGCCGCGCAACACAATCAGTGCCGAAGTGGGATTGCCAAAGCGACGCGGTTCGGTAGTCCGCGCTTTCACTAGCATGGCGTCTTGACCGCTGCGCGTAGCGATTTCAACAAAGAAGCCTCCACCCTGTCCTTTCAGAGTTACACCTGTCACGCCTCCGGCTCCGACCGTGGCACGTAGTTGCTCTACTGTCATGCTTTGCATGATGCACCTCTTTTATCAAAAAACGTGAACACTGGTCATCAGTATGCATAACTGATAGAACACGTGCAATGTTTTTAGTATCCCAATACGGCCGTTTTATAATTTTTCAGGATAGCTAAAGAGTTGCCAAGAGGTGGGGAAAGGCAGGCCATGCGATCAGCACTGCCGTTGTTTAAGAAGCTGGGATAAAAAGCCTGTACAGTTTGAACGGCTGAAGCCCTGTATCTGATTGGAATTGGAGTTTTTGTCAGCTGGCATGGCTTCATGCTCGATACCCACCTAAGTAAAAGACAGGATAAGCCCAAACAGCTAGGTAGCATGAAACCTATTGTGCGTTACTTACTTCCCGCACTTTTTCTAATAAGCGCGTAGAGGGGTAGCCATCAGCGGGCAGGTCGTGATTGAGTTGAAACTCACGAATGGCCTTTCTGGAGTTAGCACCTATGATTCCGTCGGCTTTGCCTAGCTCTAAGCCCAACTGGTTAAGCAGGTTTTGTAATTCAATCCGCTCAGTACGCGTCAAAGGCACTTCATCCTGTGGCCAGCGGTGCAGTGAAAAAAGCTCGCCTTGCAAACTATTGGCTAACAAGCCAACTGCCAACGCATAGGAGGTAGCGTGGTTGTATTTAAGGATGCTGCGAAAGTTATCCAGTTGAATAAAGGCGGGACCGCGGTAGCCGGCGGGCAGGAAAATACTGGCACGCATGGTGAGTTCTTCCTGAGAAAGCACCTTTTCCTTACGCAGACTCACACCAAGATTAAGCCAGTCTTGTACGGTTTTTTGTTGGTAGCCGTCGGCGCTGTCATATTCAAACAGTGTGGGCAGCTTAACTTCATACCCCCACGTTTGCTCTGTTTGCCAGCCGGAGCGTTTCAGGTAATTAGCCGCTGAAGCCAAAGCATCTGCGGGGGACTGCCAAATATCGCGGCGGCCGTCGCCATCAAAATCAACTGCATACTCTAAGAAGGTGGTGGGCATAAACTGCGTTTGCCCCATCGCGCCCGCCCATGAGCCACGCATGTTTTCCGGTGCTATATCGCCACTTTGGATAATCCGCAGGGCAGCAATGAGTTGCTGCTCCCAAAACTCGGCGCGTCGACCTTGAAAGGCTAAAGTAGCCAGAGAGCGAACAATGTTTTTATCACCCATTTGTTGACCGAAGTTACTTTCCAAACCCCAGATAGCCACTAAAACATGACGATCAACTGAATATTCTTTTTCAATAGCATCTAAAGTGCGTCTGTGTTCGGCCAGCAGCGCTTTACCGCGAGCAACGCGCCAAGAAGAAATAGCAGACTCTAAGTATTGCCAAACAGGGCGTACATGCTCAGGTTGGTTTTCATCTGATTTTATAATGGGCAGATCGGGCGTCATCTGGCTGAAAGCACGCTCAAGGACAGGTAACGAGATGCCTTGTTTGAGGGCTTTTTTCTTAAAGTATAGCTGCCAGTCACTAAAACTGGTTTTTGCAGCACGTGTGTTTGTTTCAGCAGGAGTCGTCGCACCGGCATAGCTGGGTAACAGCTGGACGCATACACCGAGAAACAGGGATAATAAAAAACGATGGGTCAGCATGACAGTACTCGAAAAAGAAGTCATTAAAAGTCTAGCATGTTTAAACAATGGCATGCACTTTGTGCGTAAAGCAGCTAGGTATAACGGCTAAAGGGTTTTGCTCCGTGCTAATAAAAAAAGACTCGACATAGGTGTCGAGTCTTTTGCGGGTTAGTTTGCAGTTTAGGCGTTAAGCTAGACGCTTATAGCGAACACGCTTAGGTTGCGCTGCTGCCTCGCCTAAACGCTGCTTACGATCCTCTTCAAACTCAGTGTAGTTACCGGTGAAAAATTGTACCGCGCCATCGTCCTCATAGGACAGAATATGCGTAGCAATACGGTCAAGGAACCAGCGATCATGGGAAATAACCATGGCTGAGCCGGGGAAATCGAGCAAGGCTTCTTCCAAAGCACGTAGGGTTTCTACGTCTAGGTCGTTCGATGGCTCATCGAGCAGTAAAAAGTTGCCGCCCTGTTTGAGGGTTAGCGCTAAGTGCAAACGACCCCGCTCACCACCGGACAGATCTTTGACGAACTTTTGTTGGTCCGCGCCTTTAAAGTTAAAGCGTCCAACATAACCACGCGATGAGAACTCATGGGTGCCAACACGAATCACGTCCGAACCGTCAGAGACCTGCTCCCACACCGTTTTATTGCCATCTAAGTTATCGCGGTGTTGATCAACGCTGGCAACCTGAACTGTGTCGCCGAGAACAATTTCTCCAGAGTCTGGCTGCTCTTGGCCGGTAATCATACGGAAGAGGGTGGACTTACCCGCTCCGTTACCACCGATCACGCCAACAATAGCGCCTTTAGGCACACTGAAGGTAAGGTCGTCGATAAGAATGCGGTCGCCATAGCTTTTGCGAACGCCATTCACCTCCAGCACCTTGTCGCCTAAGCGTGGGCCTGCTGGGATATAGATCTCGTTTGTTTCACTGCGCTTTTGGAATTCTTGCGATTGCAGCTCTTCAAAACGCGCCATACGGGCTTTGGATTTGGTCTGCCGACCTTTAGCTCCTTGGCGTACCCACTCAAGTTCTGCTTTCATTGCTTTGTTGTGTGAAGCCTCGTGCTTAGACTCTTGTGCTAAACGTGCTGCTTTTGCTTCAAGCCACTGCGAGTAGTTGCCCTCAAACGGAATACCTTGGCCACGGTCGAGCTCTAAAATCCAGCCCGCCACGTTATCAAGGAAGTAACGGTCGTGCGTAATAGCTACGACAGTGCCGGGGAAATCATGCAGAAAACGCTCAAGCCAAGCCACCGAGTCCGCATCCAAGTGGTTGGTCGGCTCATCCAATAACAGCATATCTGGCGCTGATAACAAGAGACGGCACAGGGCAACACGGCGCTTCTCACCACCGGAAAGATGCTCGATTTTGGCATCCCAGGCGGGCAGGCGTAGCGCATCGGCGGCGACTTCCAGCTGGCGCTCAAGGTTGTGACCGTCAGCGGATTGCAAAATAGCTTCTAGTTTGGCTTGTTCGGTCGCCAGCGCATCAAAGTCAGCGTCAGGCTCAGCGTAGGAGGCATAGACTTCATCAAGACGTTGCTGCGCATCGGTGATTTCTTGCACAGCTTCTTCAACGATATCGCGGACTGTTTTTTGTGGATCGAGCTGTGGCTCTTGCGGCAAATAACCGATTTTAATCCCCGGCATGGGGCGGGCTTCACCGTTAAACTCTGTATCCACACCGGCCATAATACGCAACAAGGTGGATTTCCCCGCGCCATTAAGACCCAGTACGCCAATCTTTGCGCCCGGAAAAAACGACAGGGAAATATCTTTTAAAATTTCACGCTTTGGTGGAACTACTTTGCCAAGGCGATGCATGGTAAACACGTACTGGGACATAAATAACCTGACAGTTAAGAAGAGAACAGCGGGAAAGCTTCCCGCCAGCATGTTGCGCTGTATTGTAATCAAAAAAAGGGGGAAGTGCAGTGGCGCTTGATTGAATGTTAATGTGTGGAGCGGCTGTTTGCGCTGGATTAGCCAAGTAACGCTTCTAAGTCATCGATTGGAATAGGGCGGCTATACAGATAACCCTGATAAAAATAGCAGCCGTGTTTGAGTAAAAATTCTTGTTGCTCTTGGGTTTCAACACCTTCGGCAATGACTTCTAATTCCAGCGCCTGACCCATGGCGATAATGGTTTGTACTATGGCGGCATCGTTTTTATCGGTGGTGATATCCCGCGCAAAGGATTGTTCGATTTTTAGCTGGTCTAATGGCAGGCGTTTAAGGTATTTCAGCGATGAATAACCCGTGCCGAAATCATCAATCGAGAAGCGTATACCAAGCTTACGCAGGTCTTCCATTTTTAAAATGGTGCTTTCCACATCCTCTAGTACCATGCTTTCTGTTAACTCAAGCTTAAGCCGTTTGGGATTGGCACTAGTGGTGGTCAAAGCTCTGCGTACCTGTTCGACAAAGTTAGTTTGGCGAAACTGTTTGGCACTGACGTTCACCGCAACACTCAGCAGCGCACGTGCTGGATTTTGTTCCCACGAATGTAGTTGATGGCAGGCGGTTTCCAGCACCCATTGTCCTATAGGTAAAATTAAGTCGGAGGCTTCGGCTAACGGAATAAACTCCGCTGGAGAAACCATGCCGCGAGCGGGATGATGCCAGCGTAACAAGGCTTCTACACCCACAGGTTGCGCTTGTGCATCAACTTGCAGCTGGTAATACAGTTGCAATTGTTGATTGGCTAGCGCTTGGCGTAAATCAGTTTCCAGCTGGAGGCGTTCCTGTTGCTGTGCCTGTACTTGCGCATTGTAATAGCGCAGCTGGCCACGCCCTGATGCTTTAGCGCGATACATTGCCGCTTCGGCTTCTTGTAGTGGGGCGGCTAAGTCTTGCAAGCTTTTGTCAAAAAACGTTACACCCACACTAGCAGTTAGAAAATAGACTTGCTCATTAATAAGTAGCAACTTGGCCAGATTGTCTTTAATTATTTCATATAGCAGGGTGATTTTTCTGGCAGCTTGATCGGGGTTGCTACTGATACCCGGCAATAAAATAGCAAACGCATTGCTGCCAATACGCGCCACAGTATCTGCATCTGTAATCAGCTCACTTAAACGCTCGCCGGCCGTTAGCAGTACTTGGTCGCCCACGTCATAACCTTGGATTTCGTTGATGTTTTTAAAGTCATCAATATCTAAAACCAATAACGCGGCGTTTTGTTGATAGCGTTTACAGCTATTTAGGGCTTGTTGCAGGCGCTCATTGAGTAATCGGCGATTGGGTAGATTGGTTAGCGGGTCATAAAAAGCTAACTGAAAAGCTTGCTCTTCAGCGGCGTGCTGACGCTCCAGTGCATGACGAAAGTCCAGTAATTTGGCGGCAATTTGCTGGATATCTCCGCGTGCGGTGCGTTGCAAAGCTTCAATACGGGGCAGCGGGATGTTGCTTTCTTTACTGCGTGCTAGGGTAGTTAAACCTTTAGCAATATCCAATAAATCACGGCTAGCACGGCGTGATAAATACTGAGTAAAGCCAAACAATAAGAGCAGTGCACCCAGGCTTAAAATGAACAAGCGTGTAGCGAGTAGGCTAAAGGTTTCTGCTTGTTCTTTGTTACGTAGCTGCGCACGTTCGGCCAGTAAGAACTCAATGCGGCTGGTGAAAATTGAAAAATCCAAGTAATGACGCTGTGCTTGTTGCAAGAAGCTGTTGGCGATTTGTGGGTCAACGGCCAAAACGTCAGTGGACATAATGACAAAGCGTTGATATTCGGCAAATGCATTTTGCAAACCTTGGGCGCTGCCATGATTGGCATCTAAAACCAACTCAGAGGTTGAGAGCTGTTTGACCACATGGGACAGGCTATCGAGTTCGTTGACGATGGTGCTGTGAATGCGATAGAGCTGCAGCTCGTTAAGCTCTGCGCTAATCGCGCCGTCCATCGCTACGTTCATGCGTTTTTGTATGATGCCAAGACGACGGGAAAACTCAGCCGCATCAGCAATCACGCCTAAATCATGGTGCTGTTCTAAATCAGCTCGGTCATGCTGGCGTTCAAGTCTAGAAAGACTGGTATAGAGCACTGCTACCGCGACTATCAGTATGAGAGTTAGCGGCAGTAAAAGTAATAGTTTAAGACTACTAATGGCTTTCATTCGAGCTCGAGTTCTTGTAGTAGCGCGGGCCAATGGTTGGGTTCAATGCTGGCGATGTAGGCAAAGCCTTGTGCGCCTAAGGGACGGAAAATAATCATAGTACTCTCTGGGGGCAGGTAGTCCATGATTTCCGCAATATTAGGACCATGGGCAACCACGATACGATTATAACCCTGCTCCTCTACGGGCTTGGATATCCATTCGCGCGTGCGCTTTACGGCGGGTTGCTTTTCCGCATCTGGCATGGCGGCGGTATAGCGCAAAGCTATATCTACCTTAATGTGCTCGCCAAACACACGTTTGGCACTTTCTTTTGCGCGACAGAAGGGACTACTGATTACGGTACGGTAAGGAATCTGTAATTTGGCAAAGCTTATTCCTATCTGATCCAATAACTGGCGACCTGCATCCGATAGGGGACGCTGGCTGTCACAGTCATCTAGGTTAACCGGAATCATGTCAGGAAAACGCGGGTCGGTGCGTCCATGGCGCATATAAATTACCAGTCCGCCTTGTTTCAGTAGTTGTATGTGTGCGGCTGTGGCTGCTACCGCATGAAAGCTCGATGGCGCGGGAACATCGGTTTCTGCTGCGGCTAAGCTAGAGGCAATGATGCAGCTAACAAAGAAAGTTTTAATTCGAAAGACAGCGCATTGGTTGAATATGAGTTTCATTTTTATTCCGCGAGCAAGTAAGGAGATAGTTATAGGTGTCAGTATAATATGATGTAAAAATAATGGCATGCCATAAGCGGGCTTTTTTCCTGCTTAACATAAGGCCTCGCCTAGGCCAGTTAATCCAGTATAGGACGGTCAGTCGGCGCAATACATAACTGCAAGCCCTGTGACCTTAATGTATGCTATTGCATTGTTTTTTATTGTGCTTTGGAGTGGTGAATGTTGATTTCAAAAACACCTCTAGCAGTGGCTGCCACGCTATTTGCTGTCGGTGGCTTAGGCGTGACATCTGCAGCATGGGCGGCATCCGACAGTTTCCAATTACCCGTAATGGTGGTTTCAGCCACCGGCTACCAGCAAGAAGTCTTGCGTGCACCGGCTTCTATTACTGTAGTGGAGCATGACCAGATTCAGCGTAAACCAGTGGCTGATCTGGCAGAGGTTTTGCGTGACATTCCCGGCGTGGATATTGTTGATTCCGGTGTGGCCGGGATGAAGCGTATTTCCTTGCGTGGCGAAAGCTCGCGCCGTGTGCTGATTAAGGTTAACGGCCAGCCGATTCCCGATCACTCCAGTTATGGCTCGCCATTGTTGTTGGATGCCAACATTATTGAACGTATAGAGGTGGTGCGCGGCTCCGCTTCAGTCGTACACGGCAGTAATGCTATTGGTGGCGTGGTTAATATCACCACGCGTCAGGCCGCACCGGGTGAGCAGGAGGCCTTTGTCGGTGCTGGCTATTATTCCGCTACGCGCGGGCAGCGTCTAAATGGTGGTGTTCTAGGCGCAACGGATCGATTCGATTGGCGCTTGCAGTTAAGCAAAGCTGATTTCGGCGATCGCCGCATTCCACGCGGGCAGGTGAAAGGCTCGACTGATCAGACAAAATACAGTCGGTTAAAACCCAGTGATTCCGAGCAGAAGTCTGTTTCTGCTGAGCTGGGGTGGCGTCTGGATGAGCGTCAGCGTATTGCTTGGCAGGGTGATTATTTTCGGCAAGAAGCAGCGGCTTGGTTGCCACAACAACCTAATATGATTATGGGGTTGGAGTTTCCCAAGCGTGACTCTTTGCGCAACGCATTAAGTTATAGCTTTGCAGATGAGGATGTCTTGTTTCATAGTGTTGAGGGGCGGGTTTACCATCAAAAGGGTAAGCGAGTGATGGATAACACCATCAATATTCTTGACATGCCTGTGCCGAAAACTCCCTTTGTGGTGAGCAGTGACTCTTTTAATCGTTCTCACGACAAGCTAACGACACAAGGATTACAGCTAACTGCAAGTAGCCGCTTGCTAGGTGATAACAACACGGTTTTTGGTTTTGAGCACCAAAAAGATAAGTTGGATACGGAAAAGAAAGGGGTGAAGAACTTAATTAAAGGGCCGCCAGGAACGCAGTTAGGTAAAACTTATCCGTCTTCGAGTCAGTACTCAGAACAAACGCTTTGGTCGGCGTTTGTTCAGCAGCAGTTCTATTTAAATGACAGCCTAGAGGCCAACCTGGGTGCGCGCTATTACAGTATTGACTCCAAACTGAAAAAAAGCACTGAGCGCAGTACCACCAGCAAAACTGATGAACAGCTGGTGGGCTCAGCTGCTTTGGTGTGGCAGTACGATGAGCGTTCATCCGTGCGCAGTAGCATCGCACAAGGCTATACCTACCCCAGCCTAACGCAGCAGTTTTCTGCTACGCCGGGTAACGGAGCGATGAATTACGGCAATCCGAATCTGAAAGCAGAAAAAGCGACCACCTATGAGCTGGGCTGGCGGTTTGAGGATAGACAGTGGGCGGCGGATGTTACGCTGTATCACAGCCAGGCCAGAAACTTTATTGACAAAGCTAGGATTGCGGGCGTCGCGCAAGGCTATACAACTGCCTGTAAAGACGTTTGTTTTCAGTGGCTAAATACCAATAGAGCACAAACCACAGGTGCCGAACTGATGCTAGCCTATCAACTGGAAAACTGGCGTCCTTACCTGAATATGGGCATACAAAAGCGTCGTCTTGAGTATGGTACAGGATTAAAAACTTGGGACAGCGGTTTGCCTAAATTTCAGGGTCGTGCCGGAGTTGAGTGGTATGCAACCGAACAGCTTGAGCTGGATTTTTATGTTCGTGGTGGCGGCAAATCACGCCGTGATGATTACGACTCCAAAGGTGAGCCGCAAAGGCAGCGCACCAGCTCCTACGCTGAGTTGAATGTGGGCGCTTACTACAAGCCCGTACCCAACCTCAGCTTAGCGGTGCTGGCGCAGAACTTGGCCGATCGCAGATACCGTAACCCAGACGAGCTGCAAGCTGCAGGTCGAGCGTTGGACATGGAGGTGCGCTGGAGTTTCTAAAAACTTTAGGCTGTATCAGCAGGCAGTGCGCCGTTGCATGGCTGTATTGCCTGTGTGATAAAAAATCGCTACAGAGGTAAATAGATGCTAGAAATGCACTGGGCTATGGGAAGTTGGGCGCTGCTGGTGGCGGGGATTTTAGCTGCCGTGGTGCTGGGTTATTTGCTAGCCGTAGTAGTACAGGGGCGCAAGCGGGCGCAGTTGCTTGCCCAGCTACAAAATTACCAATTGGAAGAAAACACGCTCACGCAGCAACTGGACTTTGCGCAAGCGACACAGCAGCGCTTAGAGCATGAGCTGCTTAACAACAAGCAGAGCAGTGCAGAGTTGCAAAGCCGTTTAGAGCTTGCCCAGCGACAACAGCATAGTGTTGAAAAACAACTTGAAGTAGCATTGGCGCACAGCAGTTCCCTTAAAGAACAGCTCAATGAGCTTAAGCAGCAGCTGCAAACAGCCAAGGACGAGTACACCCAGCTGCAAGCGCGCAATCAAAGCCTGAGTAACGAGCACACGGAACTTAAAACCAACTTGGCGCGCAAGGAAGAACACTTTCAAGAGCAGATGCAACAGCTCAACGACAGCAAGCTGCTTTTGAGTAAAGAGTTTGAAAATCTAGCTAATAAAATCTTTGAAGAAAAAGGCAAAGCCTTTACCCATAGCAACCAAACCAGCATTGATGCTTTGCTTAAGCCGTTTCGTGAACAGATTGAAGGCTTCCAGAAGCGTGTCAATGATGTGCACGATGCATCTTTGCAGGGTAATGCTCAGCTCAATGCCGAAATCAGAAAAGTGCTTGATATTGGTTTAAAGATGAGCCAAGAAGCCAGTGATTTATCTAAAGCGCTGAAAGGAGACTCCCAGCAGCGTGGCGCTTGGGGTGAGGCGCAATTAAAACGTACTCTGGAAATGAGTGGCCTGATAGAAGATGCACATTATGAAGTTCAGAGCGCTTTTAAAGATGCTGACGGCAAACATAAGCAAACAGACTACTTAGTTAAGCTGCCTGACGATAAACACATCATCATTGACAGCAAAGTAACGCTCAATGCCTACGAGCGCGTGGTGACAGCTCAGACGCCTGAAGAGTTACTGCTGGCAATGAACGAGCACGTTAAGGCAGTGCGTAAGCACATAGATGATTTGGCAGCTAAGGATTACACCAATTTAATCGGTATGCATAGCCCGGGTTTTGTGCTGATGTTTATGCCCATTGAGCCGGCCTATATTGAAGCGCTCAAGCACAGCAAGGATTTGTTTGAGTATGGCTATAAAAAAGGCATTGTCTTGGTCTCGCACACGACCTTAATTCCCATACTGCGCACGGTATCCAATCTATGGATGATTGAGCGCAGCAATGCTGAGGCGCGTGAAATTAGCGAGCGTGCTGGTGATATTTACAATCAGGTCTGCACTGTGGCAGAGCGTTTAGCCAAGCTGGGGCACACGCTGGGTACGGTCAGTAAACACTACAACAGCACGGTTACTGCATTGGCAGGGCAGCAGGGCTTGTACGGCAAGGTAGAGCGTTTTAACCAGCTTTCTGTCAAAGTCAGTAAAACGTTGCCGCAACTTGAACCAGCGCACATGGACTTTGAAACCGAGCGCCTTGGTATGATTGTTGAGCCTATTCATGAGGTGGACACTTAATTGGCTGAACCAGATACGTCCCCGCAGCCGTAATAACCACAAAAGAGCCCAGGATTGGGCTTGATCCGCAGGAAAGTGTCTGACTTTTTGCTAGTAGACGTTCTAGTCCTAGAGTGGAGTATGATGAGGCTCAAACCACACGGAGGGATTTAGTATGAATACCGTAACTCCACGTATGACAAACTTGTTTTTACAGTTAGGTTTGGACTCAAGCCCTGAAGCCATTGAGCGCTTTATGTTTGATAATGAGCTGCCGGAAGATGTGCATATTTTAGATGCAAAGTTTTGGACAGAGTCGCAAGCGCAAATGCTTCGGGAAATGCTCTGCTCCGATGCTGAATGGGCATTGGTTGTGGATCAGCTGAGTCAAGCCTTGCGCGACTGTGCTTGCCGCAAGGAAAAGTAGCGCAGTCAAACTAGATAAATGAGCGTACTTGTAGCGAAAGGCTGCAATGATACGCTCGCTTTAGCTCGTGTTATAAAAAACGGTGGCGTTAGCCAGCAGGTTAAATTTTATTTTGGATAGAGTCATGCAGTGCATTTTACAGATTGATTTCCCTTTTGCCGGCCCTTTTGGTGAAGAAATGTTCCAAGCTATGCAGCCCTTAGCAGAAGATATAGCCAACGAGGCTGATTTGCTGTGGAAAATTTGGACTGAAAACCCAGACAACCAAGAGGCTGGAGGTATTTACCTGTTTGCCAATCAGGCGGCAGCCGAGCGTTATTTGGTCAAGCACAGTGAACGGCTCACCATGGCGGGTGTTAAGCATATTCGCAGCAAGTTTTTTGCCGTTAACGTGCCTTTAAGTCAAATCGATCGAGCGCCTTTGGCATGAGCAAAGTAGACGCCCTGTTAGCTAAAGCGCAACAAGAGCGTGAGAGTGGCTATCGCGCAAAAGCGTTGCGTATGTACGAGCATATTTGCGGACGTTGCGCGCGTGAGTTTAGCGGTAAGCGTTTAAGTGAGTTGACGGTGCACCATCGGGATCATAATCACGATAATAATCCGGCTGATGGCTCAAACTGGGAGCTGTTGTGTTTGTACTGCCATGACAATGAGCATCAACGCCAGGTGGATTTGCACTATCAAAAAGAAGAAGCTGCAGGGCAAAAAAGCCCGCAACAAACCTTTAAAGGTTTAGCTGGGCTAGCGGAGTTGTTGGCTAAGAAATAAGTAGCCATCAAGTCTGGAGCGCAACTTTTGCGCGAAGCGGTCTATAAGGTCAGCTCAAGCGTTGCTGGAAAATTCCAATCGCGCAAAAGTTGCGCTCCCACAAGAGTCCGTTGCGCCTGTAGGGGGAAGCCATGCACCCGACCGCGGATTACACCTGCAAACGCAACGCCGCTTGGTGTACCGCTGTCGCAGGTATGGTCTGTTCTTACCGATAAGAGTGTATTAACTAACGGTTTGGCCTAGGTTGTGGGGCAGATTTTGGTTTTGCAAATGTTGCTCAGCGGCAGATTGACCGAAGGTGTCAATGGTGCGCCAAAGCCATTTAGGCAGCATGTCAGGGTCTAGGCTATCAATCAGGTTTTTTACAGCTAAGCCCAGCTCCGTATCGCCATCAATCTGTAAGCGACGACGGAAAAAAAGGGTGTCTGGGTCTTCTTGGCGACTTGCGAGCAACAGGAATTCACGCCAGTTACCGCTGATCGTCACCTCAACTGGCGCATGACGTGCGACTACCAGCTGGTTGTTGTGCGGGTTTTTACTGATACACCAGCTCAGATTCAGGTTGTTTACCCGAATGCGCATCCAGCGGTCATCCAGCACATCAAACAAGCCATCGACCAGTGGCTCAGAAAATACTTTATTGAGGCTGCGCTGCAGTGTTGCGCGTTGCATGATAAAAGGCACGCGACTGGTCAGCGGCAAAAGCTTGTCGCCAAGATTTAATAAGAGTGGGACGGGTTTTTTTAGCATAATCCAGCCTCCTCGGCAGTAACCATTCCGGGGCGTCCGTGCCAATAGCCATTACAGCCCTGCACGGCTAAAGGGGGTTGTTGCCCGTTACGCACTCGATCCCATGCTTGTACAACTTCCAGCATACCCTCTGCGCGAGGGCTAAGGCGAGCCACGTCGGCGCCTACTTCAGCCAGTGAGGGGAAGTCAGCCAGCAGATTGCTCACCTCAGCGGACATGGTTTGAATACCGTTTATGGTAAAAACCTCTTGACCTTCTTGGCTGAGCAAGGGAATACCTTCACTGTAGTTAATGCAGCACAGTTGGCAGTCGTCTTTAGGGCGGTTTTCTGCACGCGCTGTGAAGCAGCGGGCTGAATAAGCGAGGGGCAGATGACCGTAGGCGAAAACTTCGACTCCAGGGCGCGCCACGCCTAGCTCGTCGAGTTGCTTTAAAGCAGCCTTAATCATCGCGCCGGATACCTCAACCGGAGGAGACCAGCGTTGCATGCCGCTGTCAATAAACTCTGCCAGAGTGTTACCGCTGTAGATATTAAGTGCCGGTCCGCCAACAAATGGCAGTTTGCGCTCAGCTAAAAACTGCACAGCGGCCATATCATTGGCTTCTACAGTAAATTCACCGTTTTCACACAGGCGTTTAAGCGCGCCGATTTCTGAGTTGGCTTCAATCAGGGTTAAGCCAGACAAAAGAATTTGTGCCTTGCTTTGCTGTTGTGTTTCTTTGGCTAAACCAATCCAAGCATCTAGGTTGAGTTCACGGCGTTTAGCGCATACCGTTTCACCCATATAAATATAATCTAAGGGCTGTTCGGCCATTTCTTGATAAAAAGTTTCAACCTTGGCGCGTGGCCAAAAGAATAAAATTGGACCCAATGAGAGTTTCATGCTTCTACCTACTGCCAAGCACGGTGATAAGCACCCAAAGTGGTTTGGCTGCCCTCGGACAGGCCCGCCAACGTCTGGCGCCACTGGGGATCTACGCTGAATTTTTCCGGGTTGCGGCGGTAGCTGTCTAGGGCTGCACGCCAAACACGAGTGACTTGTTCGGTATAGGCTGGGCTACGTTGACGACCCTCAATTTTTACCGCACTGACGCCAATTTTGGCTAGTTCAGGGATAAGGTCCATGGTGTCTAAACTGGTGGGCTCTTCCAATGCGTGAAAGCGCTTGCCGTTGACGATAAAGCGGCCTTTGCACAGCGTTGGATAGCCGGCGGATTCGTCTTCTTCGTAGCGGTCAATTAAAACTTCATTCAGTCGAGAAGTCAGCTTGCCTTCGTCGTTGCTCCAGCGTACAGCTTTGGCAGGTGAGCAAACACCGCACAGGTTGGGCGACTCACCGGTTAAATAAGAAGACAGGTGGCAACGGCCTTCAGCCATGATGCACAGGCTGCCAAAAGCGAACACTTCAATCGGTACATCGGTGCTTTCTGCAACCTGTTTCACCTGAGTAAGTGACAGTACGCGCGGTAATACAGCACGCTTGATATTGTAGCGCTCTTTGTAAAAAGCTAAAGCTGGTGCGTTGGTGGCCGAACCCTGCACAGACAAGTGCAGGTTAAGCTGTGGGTGTTTTTTGCTGGCATAAGCGAGCACGCCCGGGTCTGCTGCAATTAACGCGTCCACACCTAAGGCGGCGGCATGATCGACAGCACGCTGCCAACGCTCCCAGCCTTCGGGCTGTGCGTAGGTGTTAACTGCAATATAGAGTTTTTTTTGATTTTGACGAATAAAATCCAAGCCGCCTTCCAGCTGCTTGTCGGTGAGGTTGAGACCAGCGAAGTGACGCGCATTAGTATCGTCTTTGAAACCCACATAAATAGCGTCTGCGCCTTGGCGAACAGCGGCTTTAAGTGCCGGTAAACTGCCAGCAGGGCATACCAGTTGCATGCGAACTCCTTAAAGCTACAGGTATTTTAAAAAATGAGCAGCTAGTCTAAGCAGTTTGTCTTTTATTCGTCTTGATAGAAGTCAATTTGCATGGATAGCTGCCGTGTAAAGAGAACGGAATTAACTTTGCAGCATTTGCATAGCAGCTTCCATGGCTTCGTTTAAATCTTCATCATCATCTTCAAGTTTTTGGCGCACATCTAAACCCAGCTTGTTAAAAGCATCTACCGTTGTCCAGTCCACTTCAGCCAGTGGATGATTGGTATTGGCATGGATTTGTAAGGTGGCTACTTGAACAATATCAACGTAATCAGGCTGCTCTGAAACCCGCTCGAAATTTAAATATTCGTTCGGAACTTCAACGATGGCTGCTGGAAAATCCCAAGCTTCAAGAATACGTCGGCCTATGAGCGGATGCAGGCGGTCGATAATTTTTTGTAAGGTGCTGGCGTCTTGCAAAAGTCTAGAGTCACGCTCTTCGGCATAGGTTAATACAGGTAAAATTCCAATTTGATGTACTAAGCCAGCCAGCGTTGCTTGGTCAGGCTTTAAGCGCGTAAAGTGACGGCACAGAGCATGGCTGATACCAGCGACTTCAGTGCTGCGCGCCCAAACCTCGCGCAGTTTATTGTCTACCAGCTCATTGGTGGCTTGAAACATTTGCTCCATAGCTAATCCCAAGGCCAGATTGGAGGTGTAGCTGAGACCTAGGCGGCTGATGGCCATGTTTAAGTCGGTGATTTCCTTGCTTGAACGCAAAAGCGGGCTGTTGACGACTTTAATAACGCGCGCTGATAACCCTGCATCGGTGGCAATAATTTTTCCAAGACAGTTAATTTCTATATCCGGATCTTGAGCGGCTTCTCTAACGCGTAAAGCGACCTCTGGCAGGGTAGGCAAAACCAGTTCATCACTGTTAATCGCTTGTATAATATCGCTATAAACTTGTTCAATTAAAAAGGCCATTCAGACGTCACCTGTTCCAATTTTAAAATATAACTTTTGATACTATCAAAAGTTGTTAATAGTTAGCGAGTAATCTCCCTTTCGCTATCTAGGCTGTATGGCAGTGTAAGCCTCGTGAGTAAAGCACCGTCTTCTTTGGCTAAACGAATTTCAGATTCGTACACAGCTTCATCCAGTGCGACAGCCAGTAATTCCACTCCGGTTTCTGCATAAGCGGCGCTAATCACTTGACCTAAAGCTTTGCTACGTAGTGGGGAGAATAGTAACGTGCCTATCTCCGGTAGTTGTTTATCGTCAACTGAAAAGTGATACATGTGGCGCTTAAGCTTACCCAGATACTGCATGCGAGCAACGATTTCTTGGCCGGTATAGCAGCCTTTTTTAAAGCTGACTGCATCCAGCGCCGGTAAGTTTAACATCTGCGGAATAAATTCTTCGAAGTTACTTTCAGTAACATGACCTATTCCACAGCGTATCAATTCAAGCTGCCACGCATTGGGGTTAAGCTCTTCAAGCAAACCGCTTAAACGTTTTAGATAACAGGCAGCGTCTTGGTTTTTTAGCCACAGCTCACAAAGGTTTTCGCTAACCCGTACTGCAATGAGTTCATTGTGTCGCGCGACCGAATTGGTCTCTTTGGCCAAGCTAACGCCAAGCTCAATCAGTGCTGCCTCAGCGTTAATCAAGCCAAAGCGAGTCCAGAGTCCAGATTCGTCGATTAATGTGGACTTAGAAAATATTGCGAATTTTTTTAAGTCGTTTAGCTGGCGCTCGACTAATGAGTGGTGCATGGCTAGCAGATAGCCGTCTGACTCTGGCAGAATACGAAACGTGGATTGCATGCGACCCTTGGGTGTGCAACGCGCGCCAAGGCTGCTACGGTCGTTGCTGACGTAATTTAAGTTGCAGGTAATTTGGCCTTGCAGGAAGGTTTTTGCATCCTTACCTCGTACAGCTAAGAGTCCTTCCTGGGTTATCTGGGTAAAGCCTGTAGTTTGACTCATGGGTGCCTCGGTTATCTGACTGAGCAATAGGTATATCATAGTATTTTACTGGGCAATTGTCAGTGAGTGCGTTACTGATTTGTCTGGCTTATACTTAGCGAATATTTTTTGGGAGTTGTGTTATGACTGTAATGACGTCAGAAGCTGAGTTAAATCGTTTGTTTTGGCATAGCCGCCGCGGCATGTTGGAGTTGGATAGACTGCTTGTGCCTTTTTTAAAAGAAGCATTTCCTTCCTTGCAGGATGCGGATAAGGAGCGTTACGTAAAGTTACTGGCCTGTGAGGATCAAGATATATTTGGCTGGTTTATGAATCGTAATCAGCCCGACGATGAAGATTTGCAGCGCATTGTAGGCTTGGTTTTAAAGCACAATGACGAGCGACCCATCGAGCTATAACAGTCTCTAGAGGCGATCTGCTGGCGGTACTCTGTGCAAGCAGTTCGCGTTTCATCAGCCTCTGCAGCCTTAAAAAGGATTTTTAAGCAATGAGCGCTTATTTTTGGCAACCCAGTCCGTGGTTGCATCTGTGTGTGTTTTTGCTAGTGCTGCTAGCGGTTGTCGCACTGTTAGGCAGCACAGTGTCACACCTCTATAAAGCTATTTTGCTGGTTATTTACGCGCTCTATGCTGCGCTTGTGTGGTGGCGTTTGTTGTGTGTCAAACAGGCGCGTTACGGATATGGCTTGCGTTATACAGCTAAAACTTGGCAGCTATGGACCAGCAAAACCGGCTGGCAAAGTATTCACCTATCGGCACAAACAATGGTGTTGCCTTGGCTATTGGTTATTTATTATCGCAAGCCTGAGCAACGCTTTTCCCGTGCTTTGGTTGTGCCTTGGCATGTGCTGGATGCAGAAAGCCACCGCAAACTGCGGGTGCAGCTGCGGTTTTTAGCGTGAGTGTTTAATAGTCAGGTTGCAGGATGGTTTCTTTAGCAACGGCAGAACAGTTTGGGTAGTCTAGATTATAATGTAAGCCGCGGCTTTCTTTACGCTGCATGGCCGACTGAATAATCAGATCAGCAACCAGCACCAGATTTCTAAGTTCGAGCAAGTCACGGCTGACGCGATAGTTGCTATAAAACTCATCAATCTCACTTAACAATAGTTTGACTCTGTGTTGCGCGCGGATAAGTCTTTTATTAGTGCGCACGATACCAACGTAATCCCACATAAAGTGGCGCAGCTCATTCCAGTTATGCGAAATCACAATATCTTCATCGGAGTCGGTGACTAAGCTGGCATCCCAGTTAGGTAGAAAGTTGGGTTGTTTGATTTTGTCTAGTTGTTGGCTGATATGTTCAGCGGCAGAGCGGGCATAAACAAAGCACTCCAATAATGAGTTGCTGGCCATGCGGTTGGCGCCATGTAAGCCGGTAAAGCTGGTTTCGCCAATAGCATAGAGGCCTTCCACATCGGTACAGCCATGCTGATTAATCACCACGCCGCCGCAGGTATAGTGCGCGGCAGGTACTACAGGAATAGGCTGGCTGGTGATGTCTATGCCAAAAAAAAGACAGCGCTCATAAACGGTAGGGAAGTGCTCTTTGATAAAATCAGCGGATTTATGGCTGATATCCAAATACACGTGATCAAGCCCTAAGCGCTTCATTTCATGGTCAATGGCGCGCGCTACGATATCTCGCGGCGCTAACTCTAAACGCTCGTCAAAGCGTTTCATAAAGCGCTCGCCATTAGGTAGCTTAAGAATAGCGCCTTCACCGCGTAACGCCTCAGTAATTAAGAAGTTTTTTGCTTTAGGGTGGTACAGGCAGGTTGGGTGGAATTGATTAAACTCCAAATTACCAACCCGGCAGCCCGCACGCCAGGCCATGGCAATCCCGTCACCGCTAGCTCCGTCAGGGTTGCTGGAATACAAGTAAACACGCGCAGCACCACCGGTAGCCAGAATCACAAAGCGTGCAGCATGGGTGTCTACTTGGTTGGTTTGTGCATTCAGGACGTAAGCGCCTAAGCAGCGATTGCCTTGGCGGTTCAGCTTTTTGTCAGTGATTAAGTCAACCGCGGTTTGGTGTTCTAACAGTTGAATATTCTCACGTTCTTTGGCTTTGCTGCTTAAAGCATTAAATACTGCCGCGCCCGTCGCATCAGCGACATGGATAATGCGACGATGGCTATGGCCACCTTCGCGCGTCAGGTGATAAGCAAATTGCTGCTGACCTGTTTCATCAGCGGGGTTGCGGGTAAAGGGCACGCCTTGCTCTATCAGCCAATTAATCGCGGCTTGGCTGTTTTCAACGGTAAAGCGTACGGCTTCTTCATGACACAGGCCCGCACCGGCAACGAGTGTATCTTGGACGTGTGATTCGATACTGTCGCTAATATCCAGCACTGCGGCAACACCCCCCTGTGCCCAAGGTGTGGAGCCATCAGCAAGTTTGCCTTTGCTGAGAACGGCAATTTTTAGGTGATGTGGCAATGTGAGTGCTGCAGTAAGTCCAGCAGCACCGCTGCCAATAATTAGCACATCGTGCTGGTATGTTTCGCTCATAAAATTAAGATGCCCATGCATTTTTTTAGCTACGCTAGTATAGCCCTGTAGACTGTAGGAAAAACTTGTTTTTAATTTTGAAAACTGAAAAATGCATTGAATTAGAAATAAAGCTTTGAACTTTTTTGGTAAAGCAGTGCTCAATAGACTAGGTTATTAAAATGCCATTAATAAAAATGCGGTTAAGGAACCTCTGAATAACGTTACCGAGGACGCTAACACAAGGCAAAAACGTGCGAAAAAGCGCAGTTTACACCGAGTAAATGAGCATTTTGAGTACGTTTTTAACGCAGTGGTAGCTACGCAGGTAGTTATTCAGAGGCTTCTTAATAAATGGAGAAATCTTGCAGCAAGCGCTTGCGCAAGATTTGATGGTAGTCAGTAGGCGTTTAATTGAGGGCAGTATGGCGCCATACAGAATGAAGAATATAAAAATAAATACCTACTCGGGGTCTAACTAATGACCGCTGATGATGATAGGCAGCTCGTAGCACGGGTGCAGAAAGGTGATAAACGTGCTTTTGATCTGTTGGTGTTGAAGTATCAAAGTCGAATTTTAGCCTTGGTTGTGCGCTTTGTGCAGGACAGCCACGAGGCACAAGATGTAACCCAAGAGGCCTTTGTTAAAGCCTATCGTGCGCTGGGTAATTTTCGTGGAGAGAGTGCGTTTTATACTTGGCTCTACCGAATTGCTATCAATACGGCGAAAAACTACTTAGTTTCTCGCAATCGCAGGCCACCTGCCAGCGGAGTTGATGCGCAAGATGCAGAGTTTTTTGAGGGTGAACATGCGCTTAAAAATATCGATTCTCCCGAGCGTTTGTTACTGCGTGATGAGATTGATAAAACCGTGCAAGATAGCATCGGCAAGTTACCAGAAGATTTGCGTGTAGCCCTTACGTTGCGTGAGTACGAAGGGTTAAGTTATGAGGATATAGCTGCCGTGATGCAGTGTCCGGTGGGAACAGTACGCTCACGTATTTTTCGCGCTCGTGAAGCAGTAGACAAAGCTTTGCAGCCGTTATTGGAAGAAGTTTAGCCAAACCGTTAGTTATGAGGAAAGCTACATGAGTAAAACTAGTTTAGAGCAATCACTTTCAGCGCTAATGGATGGCGAAGCCGATGATTTAGAGCTGCAGAGGATTTTACGCGAAACAAATAATCCAGAATTACGTACACAATGGCAACGCATGCAAGCGGCGCGTTGGAGTATGCGTCAGGATGCTGTGATTCCTCAGATTGATCTGTCGGATCGCATAAGCGAAGCTTTGCAAAGTGTGGAAATGACATCAAGGGAGAAACCGGCTCAGCCGAGCCTATGGTCTCGCGTTGGTAAGGTAGCAGTGGCCGCCAGTGTCACCTTTGCAGTCTTAGGTGGTGCGCGTTTTTACAACAACATGAATGTCACTGACGAACAAGCGGTAATGGCAGAGGCACAACAGACAGCTCCTGCAATGTCGCACTCTGCAATGAATCCGGTGGTGTTGGCAAGTTATGGTGGTTCCATCAAGGGTTCGCAAACCAAGCAAGCCAATGATGATAGCTCGTCGTGGTACAGAGAGCGTCTACCGGCTTATTTAAAACAGCACAATCAGCAAACCACGGTGTCTGGCATGGAAACGAACCTGCCTTATGCGCGAGCCGCCAGTATAGAAGGGCGTTAACTCTATGCGCTATAGTTTTGCCTGGTTGATGGTAGGCTGGTTGTTTTCAGCGAGCTCTGCCACAGCCCAAGATGCACAAGAAGTGCTTAAACAGTTGCGTGATGCACAACAGAGAAGCTATCAGGGCAGCTTTATCTATGAGCGCAAGGATGTTTTCTCAACCCACCGTATGTGGCGCTATGTTGATAAGGAAGGGCAACAACAAGAGCGGTTTTTGCAGCTCAATGGTCCGCGGCTTGAGATGTTAAAAGTCGATAGGCAGGTAAAGTGCGTTGTGCATCCAAACCTAGATGAGCCGTTCTTAACCCAAGACTGGCCCGGCCAAAATTTAAACTGGCAAGACTTATCCCGGTGGTATTCAATGCAGCTGCTAGGTCACACACGGGTTGCCGATCGCGCCACCTTGGCTGTTTTATTTGCACCACTTGATGCTCATAGGTATCCCTTGGAAGTGCATATGGATGCGCAGACAGGCGTGCCGTTAAAATCATTGCTTTTAAATGAGCATGGCCAATTGTTGGAGCGTTTTCAGTTTGTTGAATACTCAGTTGATGAGCCCGATGCGCAAGATTTGCTTATTGAGCAGCCTTGCTTAGAGCCTTTACCGTTGGATGCTGATGAGGCTGAGAAGTTAGCTTGGCACTGGCAGTTAGGTTGGCTACCTGAAGGCTATCAGGCGGTGCATCAGGCAAGTCAAAACTGGAAAATCAACCACAAACAAGTCAGCAACCAAAGCTACTCGGATGGTTTGGCGCAGTTCAGTGTGTTTGTAGAGCCTTTGTTGGAACAAGATGTGGCTGCAGCACGTTTACAGTTGGGTCCAACGGCGGTGGTAACACGACGCTTGGATACGGAGCGGGGGCCGTACATGATTACGGTTCTTGGTGAGGTGCCTGCCGGAACTGCTGAGCGACTGGCGTTGTCCGTCCGTATTCAACAGCAGGATTAGCGACGATGTTAGAAGAGCGTGGACAAGTAATCGCCGTAGAGCAAGGCGCGGTGCGCGTGCGCGTGAACCGGCAGTCGGCCTGCGGTAGCTGTCAGGCCAAAGTCGCTTGTGGGCAAGGATTAATGCAAGCAATGCAATCTGAATACTGTCATGAGGTTAGGGCTATAACCGATTTGCATTTGCAAGAAGGCGATTTTGTGGTGCTTGGTGTTAGCGAAGACTTATTGCTGCGTAGCGCTTTGATGGTGTATTTATTACCTTTGTTAGCCTTAATTGCTGGCGCTGTTCTGGGCCAACAAATAGGCTTAACCGAGGGCTGGAGTATTTTTCTGGCAGGCGTGACGTTTGCTGCAAGTGGTGTTTATTTGTATCGTTTTAATATGCGCAATACAAATAATACAGACCTGATGCCAGTAGTTTTGCGTGCAGAGTTTGCGGTGCAGCAAAATTAGGGTCTAGGTTAGAGTCGTTTATTTATCTGCTAAAACAGTTAATTAATAAGTAGTTGGAGAAAGAGATTATGCGCAAAGCAAAATCAGTATTAATCGGCCTCTGTGCAAGCATTGTTTTTCTATGCAGCTTCGCTGTGCATGCCCAGTTACCAGACTTTACTGAATTGGTTGAGCGGGCGTCACCGGCTGTGGTTAATATCAGTACAAGGAAAAAAATCGAGCAAGAGCGGGTCTATGGTGGTCGTGATACTTTTATGTTTCCCGAGTTAGAAGGTTTACCCCCCATTTTTCGTGATTTCTTCGAGCATTCGTTTCCTGCGCCACGCTCACCTGGAAAATCACCTAGAAGACAGCAGCAAGCGCAGTCTTTAGGTTCTGGTTTTATTATTTCTGCAGATGGTTATATTTTAACCAATAACCATGTGATTGAAGGCGCAGATGAAATTATCGTGCGCCTGTCGGACCGTAGTGAATTAGTAGCGAAACTGGTCGGTGCCGATCCGCGTACTGATGTAGCGTTACTGAAGGTTAAAGGCAAAGACCTGCCCACTTTGAAAATGGGGCAGTCCAAGCAGCTTAAAGTGGGTGAGTGGGTGTTGGCTATAGGCTCGCCCTTTGGTTTTGACCATTCGGTGACCGCCGGCATTGTTTCGGCCAAAGGGCGTAACTTGCCTAATGAAAACTATGTGCCTTTTATTCAGACCGATGTAGCGATTAATCCAGGTAACTCCGGTGGTCCGCTGTTTAATATGAAGGGTGAAGTGGTGGGGATTAACTCGCAAATCTTTACCCGTTCCGGTGGGTTTATGGG
This sequence comes from Thiopseudomonas acetoxidans, assembly GCF_030362935.1. Lineage (NCBI taxonomy): Bacteria > Pseudomonadati > Pseudomonadota > Gammaproteobacteria > Pseudomonadales > Pseudomonadaceae > Thiopseudomonas > Thiopseudomonas acetoxidans. The sequence continues at coordinate 116,834 of NZ_JAUCDY010000002.1, read as the reverse complement.
TTTGTCCTTTGCCATTCCTATGGAAGTGGCTATGGATGTGGCAGAGCAACTAAAGAAAAGCGGGCGTGTTGAGCGCGGTTGGTTAGGTGTCATTATTCAGGAAGTGAATAAAGATCTAGCAGAATCTTTTGGTTTGGAAAAACCTGCAGGAGCATTAGTAGCGCAGGTGTTAGATAATAGCCCAGCCGCCAAAGGAGGTCTGCAGGTAGGTGATGTAATTTTGTCGATGAATGGACAGCCTGTAGTGATGTCCGCTGATTTGCCGCATTTAATTGGTGCGTTAAAGCCTGGCGCCACAGCACGCTTGGAAGTGATGCGTGAAGGTGCAAGGAAAAACGTGCAGGTTAAAGTTGGGGCAGCGCCCGGTGAAGGAGACGAACAAACTGTTGTCGGACAGTCATCAAGTAAGGGTACTAGCAATAGATTAGGCATCACCGTGGCTGATTTAACCGATGAACAGAAAAAAGCCATTGATCTGCAAAGCGGTGTAGTGATTCAAGAAGTCAAAGAGGGGCCGGCAGCCATGATAGGTTTGCGCCCAGGAGATGTTATAACGCACTTAGATAATCAAGTAATTGATTCCGCGAAAACCTTTGTCAAGGTGATGGATAAATTACCCAAAGAACGCTCTTTATCGATGCGTGTCTTACGCCAAGGACGAGCAAGCTTCATTACCTTTAAGTTGAACCGCTAAAAGAGTTCATATGGCCTAACAATAGGTAGACAATAGGTAGTAAGCAGTGAGTGACGTATCTGCAACGCAATGAGCGACGGTGGCTCTGTGTTTGCAGATGCGTTACCCATCCATCAAAAATAACAGGTGTAATAGCTCAAACACAGCTGGCTTATTTTCTTTAAAGATGACGGGTAGGCACTAGATCAGGTAAACTCACGGGCTATTTTGCCGGCACTCAGTTGGCGAGTTCAATTTTAGAGTGAAGTTCTGTGAGCGACCTGAGTCATATTCGTAATTTTTCTATTATTGCCCATATCGACCATGGTAAATCTACCTTGGCGGATCGATTCATTCAGCTTTGCGGCGGCCTTGCTGAGCGCGAAATGGAGTCTCGTGTGTTGGACTCTATGGATTTAGAGCGCGAACGAGGAATCACCATTAAAGCCCATAGCGTGACGTTGAACTATACGGCGCGCGATGGAAAAACCTACCAGCTAAACTTTATCGACACCCCCGGTCATGTTGACTTTACCTATGAAGTCAGCCGTTCGTTAGCCGCTTGCGAAGGTGCTTTGTTAGTAGTGGATGCGGGGCAGGGTGTTGAAGCCCAATCGGTAGCTAACTGCTATACCGCCATCGAACAGGGGCTGGAAGTGATGCCCGTGCTCAATAAAATCGATTTGCCGCAGGCAGAGCCCGAGCGAGTACAGGAAGAAATTGAAAACGTCATTGGCATTGATGCTACGGATGCCGTGCAATGCAGCGCAAAAACAGGTTTGGGCGTTGAGGATGTGATTGAACGTCTAGTCGTTCAAATCCCGCCACCGGTGGGTGAGGTTGATGCACCACTGCAAGCACTTATTATTGACTCTTGGTTTGATAACTACCTTGGCGTAGTGTCCTTGGTGCGGGTTAAACACGGTGCGGTTAAAAAGGGCGATAAAATTCTGGTTAAATCCACCGGCAAAGTGCATCAGGTCGACAGCGTTGGCGTGTTTAACCCCAAACATACGCAAACGGCCGCTTTAAAAGCCGGAGAAGTAGGCTTTGTAATTGCTGGTATCAAAGAAATTCAGGGTGCGCCCGTTGGTGACACGCTGACCTTATCGAATACTCCTGAAGTTGAAATGCTGCCGGGCTTTAAGCGTATTAAACCGCAGGTGTATGCAGGATTATTCCCTGTCAGCTCTGATGATTTTGAAGATTTTCGTGATGCCCTAGAAAAACTCACCCTTAATGATGCGGCGCTGCAGTATGAGCCTGAGTCATCCGATGCGTTGGGTTTTGGTTTTCGTATTGGCTTTCTCGGCATGTTGCACATGGAAATTATTCAAGAGCGGCTAGAGCGTGAATACGACTTGGACTTGATCACTACTGCGCCTACTGTTGTCTTTGAAATTGTACAAAAAAACGGCGACGTAACCTATGTTGATAATCCGTCGCGCATGCCGGACCCTTCGCTTATCCAAGAAATGCGCGAACCCATTGTGCGTGCTACGATTTTAGTACCGCAAGAACATTTGGGTAGTGTGATTACCCTGTGTGTAGAAAAACGCGGTGTGCAGATTGATATGAAGTTTTTGGGGACTCAGGTTCAGGTTATTTACGAGCTGCCCATGAACGAAGTAGTACTGGATTTTTTTGATCGCTTAAAGTCGGTAAGCCGTGGTTATGCGTCATTGGAATATAGCTTTGACCGCTTCCAGGCTGCAAACCTGTCGCGCCTTGATATATTAATTAATAACGAAAAAGTGGATGCGTTAGCGCTCATTGTGCACCGGGATCAGGCTGCTAGTAAGGGGCGATTACTGACCGAGAAGATGAAAGATCTGATTCCGCGACAAATGTACGATGTGGCGATTCAGGCGGCAATTGGCGGTCAAATCATTGCCCGTACCACAGTCAAAGCGCTACGCAAAAACGTATTGGCTAAGTGCTACGGTGGCGACATCAGTCGAAAGAAAAAACTACTGGAAAAACAAAAAGCAGGTAAAAAACGTATGAAGCAGGTGGGTAACGTAGAAATCCCGCAAGAAGCGTTTTTAGCTGTATTGAGAGTGGATGACTAATTATATGAGCTTAAATTTCCCGCTTATTTTAGTTATTGCTGTGTTCGTTTCTGGGGTGGTGGCGCTGATTGATGTTGTTTGGCTGGCGCCTAAGCGTCGTCAGGCGGTAACAGCGTATAAACAGCAAGTAGGCACCACCGCCAATCAAGAGGTGGTTGAGCAGTTATCTAAAGCGCCCTTGCTTGCCGAATATGGCCGTTCTTTGTTTCCTGTATTGGCTATTGTGTTGGTGTTGCGCTCATTTTTATTTGAGCCGTTTCAGATTCCTTCAGGCTCTATGATTCCAACCTTGGTAGAGGGCGACTTTATTTTAGTGAATAAATTTGCCTATGGAATTCGCTTGCCAGCAGCGGATATCAAGGTGATGGATGTCGGCACCCCGCAACGCGGCGATGTGATGGTGTTTAAGTACCCCGAAGATCCACGAATTAATTATATTAAACGTGTGATTGGTTTACCCGGCGACACGATTAGGTACACCAGCGACAAAAGGATTTTTGTTAATGGACAGCTCGTACCGCAAAAGCTATTGCGCGAAGAGCCTGGCAGTTTGGGTAGCGCACACATTTTTTCTGAGCAGCTGGGTGATAACGCATATCAAATTCGTAAAATGCGCCGTACCCGTACAGAACCAACGCGCGAATGGGTGGTGCCGGAAGGACACTACTTTACCATGGGTGATAACCGAGACAATTCCAGAGACAGTCGTTATTGGGATGCGCCACATATTGCACCCGAGCTGCAGGGTATGGTTCCGGATGAGTATGTAGTGGGTAAGGCATCGCTAATTTGGGTAACCTGGCCATCACCAAAATTGAGCAAGCTGCCGCATTTTGAGCGTGTTGGTTTAATCAAGTAAGGGGTAAACTAGCACTGGCCGAATATCCGGCAACTTACATGCTTGTCGTTAGAATTCAACTTTGCTAGTTTTGTATATGGAGATAAATATGAGATTTTCGCGTTCGCAACAAGGCATGTCGCCTCTGAGTGGGTTGGTAATTATTATTCTGGTGGGCTTTATAGCCACTATCGCGTTTAAAATTATTCCGCATTATATTGATAATAAAGCACTGACTAAGATTATCACCGCCGTGGAAACCGATGCAGCTACAGCCAGTAGAGTGAATAGTCCAGCTGATTTTTATGCACATATCAGCAAAGGCATGCAAATCAATGCTATCAATGACATCAGACCGCAAGATGCAGTGAAGATAAGCTTGGAAAATAATGAGTTTTTAGTGCAGGTAAACTATGAAAAGCGAGAGCCTGTGATAAAAAATATCGATTTGGTGGTTAAATTTGAAAAAGAATATCGCGTGCGTGCCCGGTGAGTAATGCAATAACACGCTTGCAGGCTAGGCTGGGATATAGCTTCAAGGACACTGGCCTGCTCACATTAGCGTTAACCCATCGCAGTTTTTCGGGGCGCAACAATGAGCGCCTTGAGTTTTTAGGTGATGCGGTACTTAATTTTATTGCTGGCGAGGCGCTGTTTCAGCATTTCCCGCAGGCCAAGGAAGGGCAGTTATCGCGTTTGCGGGCACGTTTAGTTAAGGGCGAGACCTTGGCCGTTTTGGCGCGCGGATTTGATTTGGGTGAGTACCTACGTCTAGGTTCAGGTGAGCTGAAAAGCGGTGGTTTTCGCCGTGAATCTATCCTTGCTGACGCAACAGAAGCCATTATTGGTGCTATCTATCTTGATGCTGGACTGGAAGCTGCGCGTGAGCGTGTTTTGGCTTGGCTTGAGCAAGAGTTTGCGACGTTAACCCTAGTAGATACCAATAAAGATTCAAAAACTCGACTGCAAGAATTTTTACAATCCCGTGGCTGCGACCTGCCGAACTATGAAGTAGTAGATATTCAGGGTGAGCCGCACTGTCGAGTGTTCTTCGTTGATTGCGAAGTTAAGCTACTCGACGAAAAAACCAAAGGCAGCGGTGCGAGTCGTCGCATTGCTGAACAAGTAGCCGCTGCCGCTGCGCTGGCAGCCTTAGGAATTGAAAATGGCCATGACTGAAACTGAACAGCAAACAAGCCGCTGCGGCTATGTGGCCGTTGTTGGGCGACCCAACGTGGGTAAGTCCACCTTAATTAACCATATCTTGGGACAAAAGCTGGCTATTACTTCACGTAAGCCGCAAACCACCCGTCACAATATGCTGGGCATCAAAACAGAAGGCGCCGTTCAAGCGCTCTATATTGATACCCCAGGTATGCATCTTGGCGCGGAAACAGCGCTGAACCGCTATATGAATCGTACTGCAGGGCAGGCATTAAGAGATATTGATGTCTGTGTGTTTGTTGTCGATCGGATGCGCTGGACCGAAGAAGATGAATTGGTGTATGAGCGGATTAAAACGCTTACGTGCCCTCTTATTATTGCGGTTAATAAAACCGATCGCTTAGAAGATAAAAAGCAGATGTTGGCGCATCTACAGTGGTTGAACGATAAAATGCCGCACGCAGAAATCGTACCTATTTCGGCATTGCACACACAAAATATCGACACCCTTGAGCGTGTGATTGGTCAGATGCTGCCAGAAAATGAGCATTTTTATCCTGAAGATCAAATAACCGACCGTTCCAGTCGTTTTCTGGCGGCGGAATTGGTGCGGGAAAAAATTATGCGTCAGCTGGGTGCTGAGCTCCCTTACCAGATCACGGTTGAGGTGGAAGAGTTTAAGCAGCAGGGACGCATTTTGCATATTCACGCGCTGATTTTAGTTGAACGTGATGGGCAGAAAAAAATTATTATTGGTGAAAAAGGCGAGCGCATTAAACTGATTGGACAGGAAGCGCGCAAAGATATGGAAGTGCTATTTGACACCAAAATAATGCTCAACCTTTGGGTTAAGGTGAAGAAAGGTTGGTCTGACGATGAGCGAGCATTGCGTTCATTAGGTTATCAAGACAGTTAATCGGCATCTTCAGGCTATGCAAAGTCCTGCGTATATTCTGCATACTCGGCCTTATAAAGAATCCAGCGCACTGGTTGATCTGTTTACACCAGAAGGACGCATGCGTGCGGTTTTAAGAAGCGCGCGCAGCAAAAAAGGCAGCTTAGCCAGACCCTTTATTTTATTGGATATAGAACTTAAAGGTCGCTCCGAACTTAAAACACTGGCACGGCTGGAATCCGGCGGGCAGTTTCATTTATTGCAAGGTGAGCGTCTATTCTGTGCGCTGTATTTAAATGAACTGTTGATGCGCATGTTGCCTTTGGCCGATGCGCAGCCCGTTGTTTTTCAACATTATGAAATAACCTTGCAGGCATTGGCTCAAGAGCACGCGCTAGAGCCGTTGCTGCGCACCTTTGAATGGCGTTTGCTGGAACAGCTGGGTTATGGGTTTTCCTTAACGCACGACATTCAAGAAATGCCTATTGATATGCGATACTGGTACGCTTTACAGCCCGATGCTGGCTTTGAGCGTTTGAGTCGCGTTTTGCCCGGGGCTTTTTTTGGTGCTGATTTACATAATCTAGCGGCGACACAATGGCAGCAGCCAGAGGTGTTACAAGCGGCAAAGCGGTTGATGCGCCAAGCGCTGGCACCGCATTTGGGTCAACGCCCGTTAATGAGCCGCGAACTTTTTCTTACGCAAAAGGAGCTTTCTTCATGAATTTAAAACAACGTATTTTGCTCGGTGTAAATATCGACCATATCGCCACGGTGCGCCAAGCTCGCGGCGGCCAAGCTCCTGACCCAATTACAGCAGCTTTGTTGGTTGAGCAGGCTGGAGCAGACGGCATTACCATTCATTTACGCGAAGATCGCCGTCATATTCAAGACCGAGATGTCCACATGCTGCGTGAAGTGATGACCACCCCAATGAATTTTGAGATGGGTGTCACTGAAGAGATGCTGAAAATTGTTGAGAAAGTGCGTCCAGAGCATGTCTGTCTTGTGCCGGAAACGCGCGAAGAGTTAACCACTGAAGGCGGTTTGGATGTGTTAGGTCAAGAGGCGCGCATCAGCGAAGCCGTGGAGCGTTTGCAAAAAAACGGTTGCGAGGTATCCATCTTTCTGGATGCAGATAATGCGCAAATTCAGGCGGCTAAACGCGTTGGAGCGACCACCATTGAGTTGCATACTGGGCATTACGCAAAGGCTAAAGATGCTAAACAACTGGCAGTGGAGCTAGAAAAAATACAGAAAGCTACATCCTTTGCTCTGAAACAGGGATTAACTGTAAACGCAGGTCATGGACTGAATTACCAGAATGTCGAAGCCATTGCTGCGATTCCCGGTATCAACGAATTGAATATCGGCCACGCCATAGTTGCGCACGCGCTATTTGTTGGTATCGGCCAAGCGGTTACAGAGATGAAAGCTTTGATGCTTGCTGCATCGCGTCGCTAAATCTAGCGCAGGGTTGAAAGTCAGAGCCAACCTACCTTTCCGATAAACGGCATACCCGGCAACACCTAGTGTTGCCGGCATTCACAAGCCGACCATAATTTGAATCAAGAAATCCTTTCGTATCTAGCTTGATAAGCACAATATATGGTGTAGCATCGCTATCAATATACTATAGGTTGTGTTTTGCGATTTGCTTATGAGGCCTCTGGAAGTGCTTTTCAGGGGCTTTTTGCCGCAGAACAGATTGTTTAGGAGTTCATCATGATTCAAGCAAGTGCAGCAGTTACCCACGCTTCATCTCAGACGGATATTAATTTACAGCCCGCTTCGCAAGATATTTGGGATGCGAAATACCGCCTGAAAACCAAGGATGGCTGCGGCATTGATGCCAATATTGACGAAACCTACCAAAGGGTGGCACGGGCGTTGGCAGAGATTGAATTGCCTGAGCAGCGTGAGCACTGGTATGAGCAGTTTTTATGGGCGCTTTATCGTGGTGCTATCCCAGCTGGACGCATTATTTCCAATGCCGGAGCAACAGCCTACAAGCCAGCCACTTCCACCATTAACTGTACGGTTTCTGGAGTGGTTGGCGACTCAATGAACGATATTTTAAGCAAATTGCATGAAGCAGGCTTAACGCTAAAAGCCGGTTGTGGTATCGGCTATGAGTTTTCTACACTCAGACCCAAGGGTGCTTATGTTTCTGGCGCTGGTGCTTACACTTCTGGGCCGCTGTCGTTTATGGATATCTACGACAAAATGTGCTTTACCGTCTCCTCTGCAGGTGGCCGCCGCGGTGCGCAAATGGCGACCTTTGATGTCGGCCACCCTGATGTGTTGGACTTTATCCGTGCCAAACGTGAAGATGGTCGTTTGCGCCAATTTAACCTGTCGCTACTGATTACTCGGGAGTTTATGCAGGCCGTACAAGAGGATAGTGATTGGGCGCTGGCCTTTCCACTGAGTCCAGCGGAATTAGAAACCGATAAGCTGGATGTAAATGACACCAGCCAAGTGATTTGGCGCTATTGGCCCACCACTGAAAAATACATTACCCGTGAAGATGGCATGGTGGCGTGTCGTGTGTATCGCACCCTGAAAGCACGGCGGATTTGGGACTCCATTATGGCGTCCACTTATGATTTTGCCGAGCCCGGTTTTATTCTTATTGACCGGGTGAATGAGTTTAATAACAACTGGTTCTGTGAAGAAATTCGCGCCACAAATCCTTGCGGCGAACAACCCTTGCCTCCTTACGGTGCTTGCTTGCTGGGTTCGATTAATCTGACCCGTTTTGTGCGTCAGCCTTTTACCGAGCAAGCCAGTTTTGACTGGGATGAATACCGTAAGGTGGTGAATATCTTTACCCGCATGCTCGATAATGTGGTGGAGATTAATGGCTTGCCGTTGCCTGAACAGCGTGCAGAAATTATGCGTAAACGCCGCCATGGCATGGGTTTTCTTGGCTTGGGTTCAACCATCTGTATGTTGCGTATGAAATATGGCGATCCGCAGTCACTGCTGTTTACTGAGCGAGTGGCCAAAGAAATGGCGCTGGAAGGCTGGCGAGCGGGATTGCAGCTGGGGCAGGAAAAAGGTGTTGCACCGCTCATGGACGAGGTGTTTACTGTGACTGGTGCAATGCTAGCCAAGCGACCAGAAATGAAGAAGGATGGATATAAAATAGGCGAGCAAGTTACCGGCAAAGTACTGTGGGCCAAATACAGTCGTTATATGCAACAGGTCGCAGCTGAAGAGCCTGAGTTGGTCGAGGCGCTGGCTGAGCAGGGTGGGCGTTTTACCCATCACAGCTCGATTGCCCCCACTGGCACGATTTCTTTGTCGCTGGCTAATAATGCCTCCAATGGCATTGAACCGAGTTTTGCCCATCACTATTTTCGCAATATTATTCGTGAAGGCAAGAAGTCCAAAGAGAAAGTAGATGTGTTCAGCTACGAGTTGCTAGCGTACCGCACACTCATTGACCCGCAGGCGCAGACGAATAATCTGCCTGACTATTTTATTAGCGCCGATGAAGTCAGTCCGATTCAGCATGTGGACGTGCAAGCCGCAGCACAGAAGTGGATTGACTCCTCAATTTCGAAAACGGCCAACGTGCCCACGGATTATCCATATCAGGACTTCAAGGATATTTATCTGTATGCCTATCAGCAGGGCTTAAAGGGTTGCACCACGTTCCGTTTTAACCCAGCAGCATTTCAGGGCGTTTTGGTAAAAGAGGAGGATTTAGCAAGTAGCATCTATAGGTTCAAACTGGCAGATGGTTCTAATGTTGAAGTTAAAGGTGATGAGCAGATTGAGTATGACGGTGAAATGCATAGCGCCGCCAACCTTTACGAGGCTTTGAAAGAAGGTTATTACGGCAAATTTTAAGCAGAGGAAACAATAATGACGATTAAAATTGATGAGAAAATAGTTGGCTATGAAGTGGTTAAAGCTAATGAAAAAGTACAGCCTGCTGCCGCACCTGAACCAAAGTTTGTTGAAATGCACGAGAAAGTTAAGCGCCCTGAGCTGCTGGTAGGGTCGACCTATAAAATCAAAACGCCCAATTCTGAGCATGCGTTCTATATCACGATTAACGATATTATTTTGAATCAGGGCAGTGAGCATGAGCAGCGCCGTCCGTTCGAGATTTTTATTAACTCAAAAAACATGGAGCATTATCAATGGATTGCCGCATTAACTCTGATTATTTCAGCGGTGTTTCGCAAGGGCGGCGATTGTACGTTTTTGGTAGAAGAGCTGAAAAGTGTATTTGATCCCAAAGGCGGATACTTTAAACAGGGAGGGCAGTGGATGCCTTCTTTGGTGGCTGAGATAGGCGATGTGCTTGAGCGCCACCTTAAATTTATCGGCTTAATGGACAGTGGTTTGGATGAGCATCAGCAGCGGTTTATTGCGCAGAAAAAAGCTGAATTTGAGCAACTGGCTGCAGCAAAGCAAGCAGCGGCTAATTGTGATGACAGTACAGAGAAATACCCAGCTGGTGCGCAGCTATGCAGTAAATGTCATACACAAGCGGCTGTGCAAATGGATGGTTGTTTAACTTGCTTGGCTTGTGGTGATAGTAAGTGTGGTTAGACTCTGTGGCATGCAACGTTGGGAAGCTGTAAAAATAGAGATGCTAAGCCTGTTGATTAAGTTGAACAATTGGAACGTTTTGCAGTCATATTCGCAATGAGATTTGATTTTTTTTACCAAATCTTACTGCGTATAACCCGCATGAATTATTGTCTGGAGATACCATGAAAAAAACATTACTAGCTTCCCTAATTGTTTCTGCATCCTTACTGGCAGGCTGTGGTGATCAAGAACCCAGCAAGACGGCGCAGCCTAAAAAACAGGAATCCAGCGTGGTTGAAAAAGTGAAGGAGTCAACACATAGCGCCGCTGAAGCGACCAAAGATGCCGTTAAAGCGACTGATAAAAAAATTGGCGAAGTAGTGGATGCTACTGCGGAAAAATTGGGCGAAGCTAAAGATACAGTGGTAGAAAAATCTGCAGAGTTGAAGGATGCAACTGTAGAGAAAACAAAAGCCGCTAAAGAAGCAGTGAGCGAAAAATGGGATGATGTCAAGGACGCCACCAAAGAAGCTGCTGAAGACGTTAAGGAATGGGCTGAAGAAAAGAAAAAGTAATGCGTTAGTTGCTATTTTTGATTATGTCCGCTTGTTGTAATAAAAAAAGCCGCACACTTAGGTTGCGGCTTTTTTTATACGCTCAGAAGTTATTCAGGTTGCAACATATCCTCTGGGCGCACCCATTGGCTGAATTGCTCGTCGGTGACCAGACCTAAGTCCAGCGCCGCTTGGCGTAGGGTTTGATTGTCTTCGTAGGCTTTTTTAGCGATTTTAGCCGCATTATCGTAGCCGATATGCCGATTAAGTGCGGTAACTAGCATTAGGCCGTTTTCTAAGTGAGCGGCCATTTGTTGCTCGTTGGCAGTCATACCTGCAATGCACTGTTTTTGGAAGTTGACGCAACCGTCGGCCAGTAGTTCGATGGACTCCAGTAGATTATGCACAATAACGGGCTTAAATACGTTGAGCTGTAAATGACCTTGGCTAGCCGCAATGCTAATGGTGGTGTCGTTGCCTATTACCTGACAGGCCAGCATTGATAAGGCTTCGCATTGGGTTGGGTTTACTTTTCCCGGCATAATCGAGCTGCCCGGCTCGTTCGCGGGTAAGTGCACCTCAGCCAAGCCGGCGCGTGGGCCAGAGCCCAGCAAGCGTAAGTCATTGGCCAGCTTCATCAGGGTGACTGCTAGGGTTTTTATAGCACCTGATAAGGTTACTAGCGGTTCATGTCCGGCCAGTGCGGCAAATTTATTCGGCGCGCTACGTAAAGGCAACTCTGTCAATTGTGCTAATTCTTTTGCAATGGCCTCGGCAAAACCTGGGCTAGAGTTTAAGCCTGTGCCTACCGCTGTGCCGCCTTGTGCCAGTTCGCAAACAGCAGGTAGGCTGTTGTCGATGGCCGTCTGTGCATAATCCAGCTGGGCAACAAACGCAGAAAGTTCCTGCCCAAAGGTGACTGGCGTAGCATCCATCATGTGTGTGCGACCCGTTTTCACCAGTTTTTCATAACGCTTTGCTTGTTGGTCGATACCGTCACGTAGGGTTTTAATGGCGGGTGTTAGGTGCAGGGTAACAGCTTGCAGTACGGCAATATGCATGGCCGTGGGAAAGCAGTCATTGGAACTTTGTGCACGGTTGACGTGATCGTTAGGGTGTACCGGTGATTTACCCCCGCGTGTTTGCCCTGAAATTTCATTGGCGCGCCCAGCAATCACCTCGTTGACGTTCATGTTGGTTTGCGTGCCGCTACCGGTTTGCCAGACGGTGAGCGGAAAATGCTGATCCAATTCGCCAGCAATCACCTCATCGGCGGCTTGTTCAATCAGTTGAGCAATGTCGGTCGGCAGCTCGCCCAGATTTGCATTGACGCGCGCGGCTGCTTTTTTGATGTGTGCAAGTGCGTGCACCACGGCCAGTGGCATGGGTTGGTGGCCAATGGCGAAGTTTTCTTTTGAGCGCTGGGTTTGTGCGCCCCAATATGCTTTGCTTGGTACTTCTATAGCACCCATGCTGTCGGTTTCAGTGCGTGTGGACATGATGCGGCTCCTATAGGTCTGAATTTCCGGCGCGTTCTTTGGCGGCTAGCTCAGCGTTACGTTGTTGCATGCGTTCTAACTTTTCAGGATCGATGGGCATTTTGTCTGCGGTATCTCGTAACAGTAATAAACTGCTAATAACCGTAGCAAAAACAGCTGTGATGAGTGACCAGATATACCAAGGCATGTCAGTACCTATCAGTTGAAATGAAGTTGCTAAGTTAGACTAGCAGTCTGACAGCAGGTTCTACAAGACACAAACGCGGGCATCAATGCCCGCGCTACCAGCCGGTCAGTCCGGTTCGCGCAAAAGTTGCGCTCCAACAAAGCTCGTTACGTTTGTAGATACTCTGTTTAAGCGTTGCTACGCAGTTAGCGAGCGGTTAAGCGCGCTAAACAGCGCTTTGATACTCGCTGTGGTGATATTGCCGTCGATGCCCACACCATAGACCGCTTTATTACCGCCTTGGCGCAATTGAACGTAGGCAGCAGCTTGAGCTTGGCTGCCATTGCCGATGGCGTGCTCGTAGTAGTCCATGATGTCCACATCAAGAGCTAAGCTACTAACCACAGCCTCTAAAGGCCCTTTCCCTTGACCATTCAGAGTGTGCAGGTTGTTATCGAACAGTACGTCTATAACAACATCGGTTAGTCCATCGCTTTCTTGTAAACGGTGGCCTTGGTAATGATAGGGGCTATTAGCCGTTAGGTATTCCTGCTGCAAAATTTGATAGATTTTTGTAGCAGGAACCTCAAGTCCAGTACGATCGGTTTCTGCCTTAATGACCTGGCTGAACTCAATCTGCATGCGTCTTGGCATGTTTATGCCGTATTCTTGCTCTAGCAAATAAGTCACGCCACCTTTTCCTGACTGGCTATTAACGCGAATAACCGCTTCATAACTACGACCAATATCAGCTGGGTCGATGGGTAAATAGGGCACTTCCCAAGGCGCGTCGGCTTGCTGCTGGGCGAAGCCTTTGCGAATGGCGTCTTGATGCGAACCGGAAAACGCTGTGTGCACCAAATCACCTACATAAGGATGGCGCGGGTGTACCGGCAGCTGGTTGCACTCTTCGACGACTTTACGAATGCTGTCGATATCTGAAAAGTCGAGCTGCGGGTTAATGCCGTGGGTGTAGAGATTTAACGCCATGGTGACCAAGTCCACGTTGCCGGTGCGCTCACCATTGCCAAACAAACAGCCTTCCACGCGATCCGCTCCGGCTAACAAGCCCAGTTCACTGGCAGCGATACCGGTGCCGCGGTCGTTGTGGGTGTGCAGGCTGATAATAACGTTGTCACGGTGATTGATATGGCGGCCAAAGTACTCGATCTGATCGGCGTACACGTTAGGTGTGCTCACCTCAACGGTTGCAGGCAGATTAAGAATGACTTTGTGCGAGGGCGTGGGCTCTAAAATCTCCAGCACCGCATTGCAGACGCCCACTGCAAAATCGGGTTCAGTCGCACTAAAGGTTTCCGGTGAATACTCAAAACGCCAGTCTGTCTCTGGGTACTGCGCAGCGTATTTTTTTAACAACTGCGCTGCATGGACAGCCAAGGCTTTGGCACCTTCTTTGTCCTGTTTAAAAACGATTTTTCTAAAGGCTGGCGAGGTGGCGTTGTACACATGCACAATGGCTTTTTTAGCGCCCTGCAAGGATTCAAACGTGCGTGCAATCAAGTCTTCCCGTGCTTGGGTTAACACCTGAATAGTGGTGTCTTCAGGAATGTGATTGCCTTCGATTAGCATGCGTACAAAATCAAAGTCAGTTTGCGAGGCAGAAGGGAACGCGACTTCAATTTCTTTAATGCCTATAGCGACCAGCGTTTTAAAGAATTTAAATTTTTTCTCAGGGCTCATTGGTTCGATGAGCGATTGATTGCCATCGCGCAAATCCGAACTACACCAAATGGGCGCTTGAGTAAGCGTTTTGTTGGGCCAAGTGCGGTCAGGTAAGTTTAACACTGGATAAGCGCGGTATTTGCTGGCTGGACTGTCTAGCATGCTCATAGGTTGTGCCTTGATTGAATTGCAATAAAATTGGCTTTGGTAAAGCCTTGGTTGCTTAGAATTTAAATATAGTTTTGTTTGATTGCAACAAAATTATAATAATTGGCAGAAATAACTTTTGTGGCGGGTGTTTTCTTTCTTTCTTGCGCAAAGTTAACTTATTTCGAAATTAAATTTCTGGCGGCATTGTGACGCAAGTGCATCTGCGCTAATTTATGTACCATTAAAAGGCAGCAAATTTTAAGGGAAATACTTTGCTTACTTCTGCGCGACCTAGATTAGCGTTTTGGCTCAGCTGTTTTGCTGTGCTGATGATGCACTTAGGCCCCTTGATTTCAGGGGCGCAGAGTCTTTTGTCGCAAGAAAACGCTCACGAGCTTCAGTTGGTCGCCCCGTCGCACCAGTCGATGACGCACCACGAACAGCATGCTGATACTGAACATGATATGGACCATCATGCGCTGATGGGTCATATGAACAATCCCTCTTTGCCGCAGTGGGTTAACGACCTGATGATGTGCGGCTATTGTGATTTACTGACCTTCAGTCCAGGTTTGGTTTTGCAGCTTGTTTTTGCGCTACCCCCTAGGGCCGCGCAACCTGCTGTCATAGAGCTGGTTTCACTGGATGTTTACCAGTCTTGCTTACAGGCGCATGCTGCACCGCGCGCTCCCCCTATTTTCGCCTAAATTATTTGAAAAAGTGAATTAGCTAATTGCTGCACGCTGATACCTAGCGTGCAGCAGCTGGTTGTTTAAAAAGCTTTTAGGTGAATTTATGCAAAATATTTCTATAACTAAGCAGCCGCTTGCGTGGGCTGTAGCTATGGCGGTGGCCGGTATTTCCATTTCTTCGCTAGCGCAGGCTGAAGATGCTCAACAACTTAAGCTACCTACTGCGGTGGTGACTGGTGTTGCTCAGCAGTCCCCCGGTGTGGTGGTGACTGATACCAAGCAGCCACGTCAGCCTGTTCCGGCCAGTGATGGTGCGGACTATTTAAAAACTATTCCGGGTTTCTCTGCTATCCGTAGTGGCGGTGTCAACAGCGACCCTGTGTTCCGCGGCATGTTTGGTTCACGTTTAAAACTGCTAACCAATGGCGGGGAGATGCTCGGTGCCTGTCCAAGCCGTATGGACTCACCCAGCTCCTATATCAGTCCAGAAACCTACGATAAATTAACCGTGATCAAAGGGCCGCAAACCGTGCAGTGGGGACCGGGTAACTCAGCGGCGACCATCTTGTTTGAACGCTCGCCAGAGCAGTTTTCAGAGCCGGGCATGCGTGTAGATGGCAGTGTGTTGGTGGGTTCACACCGCCGTTTTGACCGTAACCTTGATGCGGCAATCGGCAATAGTCTGGGCTATGTACGTTTGATGGCGAACGCGTCCAAAGCGCATGACTATAATGATGGCGACGGTGACCGTGTACCTTCGCGCTGGAATAAATGGAATTCCGATGTGGCGCTAGGTTGGACGCCTACCGAAGATACCTTGCTGGAGTTAACCGTGGGTGGTGGTGATGGCGAATCACGCTATGCCGGTCGCGGTATGGATGGCACCCAGTTTGAGCGCGAAAGTGTAGCGCTGCGCTTTAAGCAGGAAAATATCACCGATACTTGGCAAGCACTGGAAGCGCAGCTGTACTACAACTACGCTGACCATATTATGGATAACTATAAGTTGCGTACAACACCGGCAACGGCAATGCCGATGGCTACCCAGCTTGACACCCGTACTACAGGTGGTCGGATTAAAGGAACTTGGCAGTGGGATAATTTTGAGTTGGTTACCGGTGCTGATGGATTAACCAGTGAGCATAGATTACGCGCTCGTGTTGGTGATTCAATGATGATGGGTAAAACACACTCAAATATGGTTAAGGATGCTGAATTTAAGCAGTGGGGTGTTTTTGGTGAGCTGAGTTGGGCGCTGACCCAAACAGATCGTCTGATTAGCGGTTTGCGTGTAGATCGTCATAAGGTTGAGGACCATCGTGACTATCTTGCCATGCGACGCAGAATTCCAACCCTGACTGTTGCAACTTGTAAGGCTCCAGGTTGTATTGTTAATCCTACTGCCAACAAAACTAGAACTGAAACGCTGCCCAGCGGTTTTGTTCGTTATGAGAGTGACTTGCAGTCCATTCCAGCAACGACCTATATTGGCTTAGGCCATGCTCAGCGTATGCCGGATTATTGGGAGCTGTTCTCTGCGGGTGGCGCAAACGGTATGCCAAGTGGTACGCCGAGCGCATTTGCTGCCACTGATCCCGAAAAAACCACCCAGCTTGATTTTGGCATTCAGTATGCTCAGGGTCCGATAGAGCTGTGGGCGTCTGGATATGTTGGACGAATTAGCGATTACATGCTGTTTGAATACTGGACAGGACCTGCGCCAGCCAATATGGCCTTATCAAAAGTGCGTAACGTTAACGCGCGCATTATGGGGGCAGAAGTAGGTGGTGCACATCGTTTTGCGCCGGGCTGGAAAGCGGATGCTAGCCTTGCGTATGCCTACGGTAAGAACACCACTGATGGTCGCGCGTTACCACAAATGCCACCACTTGAAGGGCGTTTCTCTTTGGGCTATGAACAAGGTGATTGGAGTAGCGCTGCATTGTGGAGAGTAGTTGCCAAGCAAAGTCGCGTGGACGAAAATCGCGGTAACGTGACGGGTAAAGACTTTGGAGAAAGCTCAGGCTTTGGCGTGTTCTCGCTTAACAGCGCTTACCGCATTGATTCGAGTTGGAAAGTCAGCGCCGGTATCGACAACCTATTCAACAAGAAATACAGCGAACATCTTAACCTTGCTGGCAACGGTGCTTTTGACTTGCCAGCCAATACCCGCGTGTATGAAACCGGTCGTACCTGGTGGACGCGTGTGGATGTGAGCTTTTAACGGCTAAGTCTGTGTACTGACAGAGCAATGCGGGCATGCTAGCACTGTCAGTAACGGACACAGAGAAAGCGCTAATCGATTCCAACTCAGGCGGGGCAAGGGATGCCGGACAGCCGCGCTGAGTTTGGGGCTCGACTTGGCGCTTTTTTATTAGCATCGTACCGTGGGCGCTTGTGCCCACTAAAACACTAGTCACGCAAGAATTACGTTCCTACCGGTCCGTGCTCCAACAAAAAGCTGTTATTAGTTAGCCTTGGTATGACTAGTAGCTTGAACCAACGCAGCAAAGTCGCCGCCACTGGGGGTTTGATAAACGCGTAGACCAAATTCAGGCGCAATCGCTAGCAGATGGTCAAAAATATCGGACTGTATTCCTTCATAAGCCACCCACGCGGTGGTATTAGTAAAACAGTAAATCTCTAAGGGTAAACCCTCTGGCGTAGGGCTTAGCTGACGCACAATCAGCGTCATATTTTGATGCACACCCGGATGGTTGCGCAGGTAGCGCTCTACATAGGCACGGAAGGTGCCTATGTTGGTCATGCGCCGCGAATCCACTGTTTCACCTGCTTTAGCGCTCAGATAGCGCTCGTTCCATACGTTAAGTTCGTCGATTTTACTGTCAAAATAACCATACATGAGCTTGAACTTTTTCAGGTGTTCAATTTCGTCGGCGGTGAGGAAGTGGATACTTTGCTGGTCGATTAACACGCTTCTCTTGATACGGCGGCCGCCACTTTCTTGCATGCCGCGCCAGTTTTTAAATGAGCTGTTAATAAAACTTTTAATGGGCACACTGCTGATGGTTTTGTCCCAGTTCTGAATTTTTATCGTATGCAGAGCGATATCAATCACATCACCGTCAGCATTTTGCTGCGGCATTTCAATCCAGTCGCCCACACGAATCATATCGCCAGAGGATATTTGCACGCTGGCGACCAGTGATAACAAAGTGTCTTGGAAAATCAACATCAATACCGCTGCCATAGCTCCCAAACCGGAGAGCAGAATGAGCGGGGAGCGGTCAATAAGGGTGGCGATAATTAGGATGGTGGCAATGGCATACACAGCAATTTTAACCAGCTGTATATAGCCTTTGATTGGCTTTAGGTGCGCATCTTTGCGTTTGTTGTAGAGCATATTGGCAAAGTTAAGGGTCGCGCCAACGGCTAGTGCAATAGTTAAAACAATAAAGCCACTGGCGACGTTTTTGACTACTGAAACTAAGGCGTTTGGTAGGTTTGGCACGAATTGAATGCCGTGGGCAATGATGATGGCGGGCACAATGTTGGCTAGCCGTTTAGCAACACCAAAGTCTTCAGCGTGCTCGTGGGAAACCTGCTTAAGAATGCGGTAAAAAGCACGCAGAATAATTTTCTTAACAATAAAGTTGGCTACATAGGAAAAAAATAAAACTAAACCGGCTGATGCGAGGGTTTGGATGAGTGGATGTTGGGAAACCCATAGATTCCAAATTTCATATATGGACTGCATATGTAAACCTTTTTTTGTGATGTGAAACTAGAGTACTTGAACGAGTAGCTGGCCGTCAGCTAGGCGCGCTTGTAGTTGTTGCCCGGTGCGCACTTGTTGGCTACTGCGAATGACCTGCTGAGTTTCATCGCGCAGGATGCTGTAGCCTCTTTCTAAAGTAGCTAATGGACTGACCAAATGCAAAGCTTGCGCCATGCCTTTTAGCTTTTTTTGCTCAGTGTTGAGCAGCATTGCCATGTTTTTAGTCAGTGCTTGCTGCAGGTGGGTTAACCATTGCTGCTGTTGATTAAGCAGGGTTTGTGGGTGTTGTATTTGTAACCGAGCTTGCCACAACTGAACCTGTTGCTGATTACTTTGTAGTAACTGAGTGCATGCGCGGGTTAAACGCAATTCAAGTTCATCTAAACGCTGCATGCTTTGCTCGATACGCTGCTTGGGGTGACGTATGCGTGCGTTAAGACCATGTAATTGTTGATTTAGCGTCTTGAGTCGATCGCTTAGACGGCGTTGCAAGCGTTGCTGTAAATAATCGATTCTTTGTAGTAATGCTTGACGTTCCGGTGCTAATAACTCAGCAGCTGCGGTTGGCGTAGGTGCGCGCACATCAGCGACAAAGTCACTGATGCTGATATCTGTTTCATGACCAATGGCGCTTACTATAGGCGTGATGCTGTCAGCAATGGTGCGCGCTACTATTTCTTCGTTAAAACACCAAAGATCTTCTAATGAACCACCGCCACGAGCCAAAATAATGGCATCAAACTGTCCGCGATCGGCCAGTTTTAGTGCCTGTACAATCTGAGCGGTAGCTTCTTTGCCCTGCACTGCGGTGGGTACCTGAGTTAAGGCAATTTGTGGTGCGCGGCGTGCAAACACGCTGAGAATGTCTTGCCATACAGCGCCGGTCGGTGAGGTGACCACGGCGATGCGGCGAGGGTATTTTGGCAGGTCTTTTTTACGCTGCTGATCAAATAGGCCTTCTGCTAGAAGCTGTTGTTTAAGCGCTTCAAATGCAGCGCGCAATGCGCCTTCACCTGCAGCCTCTAGCTGTTCAACAATTAATTGGTAATCACCACGACCTTCATAAAGAGATACTCGGGCAGCCAATTTAACCAAGCTGCCGTTTTCAATTATTTGCCGCGTGCGGGCTGCATTCTGCCGAAAAAAAGCGCAGCGTATCTGAGCTTGTGCATCTTTAAGGGTGAAATAAAGGTGTCCAGAAGCTGGGCGGGCTAGGTTAGAAATTTCACCTTCTACCCAGATGCGTGGAAATACATCTTCCAACAGCTGACGCGCCCGCTGATTAAGCTGGCTGACTGTAAGGATTTCGGATGCTGGATTTGTGGGTCGCGAAGAAAGGTTTTGCATGAACATATAATACCTTAAGGCGCAATGCTATGCGAGACCGGCGCAACTCCTGTTGAGGGTGCAGCGCTTTGTGCCGGTACTGTGTGGGAGCGCAACTTTTGCGCGATGAAAAATTCCCCGGTAACACCTAAGCCAGAATTACAAACCACATCGCCCAGAAGCTGGGAACCAACAAGGGCGAGTCAGCTCAAATACTTGCCGGCAGTTTTATAAGAGTGCTGAATGGCCGGCTTTTATTACCCTTAAAGAACTGTAGCTCTAGCAAGTAATTTTATGTTTTTCTGGTCATTTAATGCTGGATATGCTATAAAACGCGCCGCTTTGTAGAAAATCTATAAAGTGAGTGAATCCACACACATATCGACACAGTTTTCTGGGTGCCTTCGGGTTGAGAGCTGGGATATGTGGAGGCCTAACCCAAACTTAATCTTAGGAATTACCATGACTCAAAACGTAAATATGCGCGATATGCTGCAAGCTGGTGTGCACTTCGGTCACCAAACCCGCTACTGGAACCCAAAAATGGGCAAATACATTTTTGGTGCGCGCAACAAGATTCATATTATTAACTTAGAAAAAACCCTGCCCATGTTCAAAGAAGCGCTAAGCTTTATCGAGCAGAAAGCATCGGGTAGAAACAAAATTCTATTTGTTGGCACCAAGCGTTCCGCCAGCAAACTTATCAGTGAGCAAGCAACACGTTGTGGCATGCCTTACGTAGACCACCGCTGGTTAGGTGGTATGTTGACTAACTACAAAACCATTCGTACTTCCATTAAGCGTTTGCGCGACCTAGAAGTTCAGGCGCAGGACGGCACCTTTGAGAAGCTGACCAAAAAAGAAGCCTTGATGCGTACGCGTGACCTAGAAAAGCTAGAGCGCAGCCTCGGTGGTATCAAAGACATGGGCGGTCTGCCTGACGTTATGTTTGTCGTTGACGTTGATCATGAGCGTATTGCTATCAGCGAAGCTAACAAGCTAGGTATTCCTGTTGTAGGTATTGTGGATACCAACAGCAGCCCTGAAGGTATCGATTACATCATCCCAGGTAACGATGATGCTATCCGTGCCGTTCAGTACTACTTGACCCAAGTAGCAGACACAGTCATTGGTGCCCGCAAAGGCAGCGCAACAACTGCAGAAGAGTTTGTTGAAGTTGCTGATGAAGGTGTTGCCGAAGCCTAATTCATAGGCTCTGTGCTGTTCGCAAAAAAGGGGGCTGTGTACCCCCTTTTTTTCAGATTAAAACTTCAGCTATCCGTGCTGGGGGTTATCCAAATTTATGAGGAATAAAAGATGACGCAAATCACTGCTGCTCTAGTTAAAGAACTACGCGAGCGTACCGGCCAAGGTATGATGGATTGTAAGAAAGCCTTGGAAGCTGCTGGTGGTGATATTGAAAAAGCTATTGACGATATGCGCGCAGCAGGTTCGATTAAGGCGGCTAAAAAAGCCGGTAATATCGCTGCTGAAGGCGCCATCTCGGTAAAAGTCGCTGATGACAATAAAACTGCAGTTATTATCGAGGTTAACTCACAAACAGACTTCTTAGCGATGCAGGACGATTTCAAGGGCTTCGTTGCTGAAAGTTTGGATGCAGCTTTTACTAAAGGTTATACCGATGCAGCGCCATTGATCGCAGAGCGTGAAACAGCACGTGAAGCTTTGGTGGTCAAAACCGGTGAGAACGTAAACATTCGTCGCTTAACGCGCGTTGAAGGTGATGTGTTAGGTGCCTACCTGCACGGCAACCGTATTGGTGCGGTAGTGGCGCTCAAGGGTGGCAATGCTGAGTTGGCGCGTGATATCGCTATGCATATCGCTGCAAGTAGCCCACAGGTAGTGAGTCCTGAGCAAGTCGATGAAGATGTAGTCGCTAAAGAAAAAGAAATCTTTATGCAGCTCAACGAAGACAAGATTAAAGGCAAGCCAGAAAACATTGTTGAGAATATGGTTAAAGGCCGTATTAACAAGTTCCTTTCTGAAATCAGCTTGGTGAGTCAGCCCTTCATTAAAGACCCAGATGTTACTGTAGGTAAGCTGGCTGAAAAGGCAGGCGCAGAGGTACTCAGCTTTGTTCGCTACGAAGTGGGTGAGGGTATTGAGCGTGCAGAAGAAGACTTTGCTGCTGAAGTTGCTGCACAGGTAGCCGCTTCTAAAAAGTAAGCACCAGCGTTGCTAGGTGATTTAAAAAAGGCTGCCCACATTGAATATGTGTGGCAGCTTTTTTTTAAGGAGCTTCTAAATAATTAACTAAACATTAACCTGCGTAGCCAGTTATTTAGAACTTCCTTATAATTGTGCGTAAATTCGAGGAGAAAAAGTATGACGCAGCCAGAAGCTGGTCGCCAACCGCGCTACAAACGTATTTTACTGAAGTTAAGCGGTGAGGCTTTAATGGGGTCTGAAAACTTTGGTATTGACCCAAAAGTACTAAACCGTATGGCTCTAGAAGTAGGTCAGCTCGTTGGCATTGGTGTCCAAGTAGGGCTGGTCATAGGCGGCGGTAACCTGTTCCGTGGTGCGGCTTTATCGGCTGTGGGAATGGATAGGGTGACTGGCGATCATATGGGCATGCTGGCTACCGTAATGAATGCACTAGCCATGCGTGATGCGTTGGAGCGCTCTAATATTCCTGCGTTGGTTATGTCGGCTATTTCTATGGTTGGGGTGACTGATCACTATGACCGCCGTAAAGCCATGGAGCATCTGAGAAAAGGGCAGGTGGTTATTTTCTCGGCTGGTACGGGTAACCCGTTTTTCACCACGGATTCTGCTGCCTGTTTACGTGGTATTGAAGTCAACGCGAATGTGGTTCTGAAGGCGACCAAAGTAGATGGCGTATACACTGCTGATCCCTTCAAAAACCCTGATGCGGAAAAATTTGATCGCCTAACCTATGATGAAGTGTTAGCGCGTCAGCTTGAGGTGATGGATTTAACGGCTATTTGCCTGTGCCGTGACCATAAAATGCCTTTGCGTGTATTTAATATGAATAAGCCGGGTGCTTTATTGAATGTGGTTTTAGGTGGAGCAGAAGGCACCCTGATTGAGGAAGTAGATAATGATTAATGAAATTAAGTCAGACGCACAGCAACGTATGCAAAAATCGACCGAATCTTTACAGCATGCATTTGCCAAAATTCGTACCGGTCGTGCTCACCCCAGTATTCTTGATGGGGTTATGGTCTCTTACTATGGCAGCGATACGCCACTGCGTCAGGTTGCTAACGTTGTTGCTGAAGATTCACGCACCTTGGCGTTGACGATCTTTGATCGCAGCATGATTCAGGCTGTTGAGAAAGCCATTATGCAAGCTGATTTGGGTCTAAACCCAGCAACAGCTGGAACCACGATCCGTGTACCTATGCCAGCGTTAACTGAAGAAACCCGCAAGGTTTACAGCCGCCAAGCGCGTCAAGAAGCAGAAAATGCTCGCGTTGCAGTGCGTAACGTGCGTCGTGATGCGTTGTCGCAAATTAAAGAACTAGTAAAAGAAAAAGAAATCAGCGAAGACGATGAGCGTCGTGCAGCTGATGAAGTGCAAAAGGTAACAGACAAGTTCATCGACGAAATAGATGCAATGCTGACGGCTAAAGAAGCCGATTTGATGGAAGTCTAGCGCGGAGCCAGCATGGTCAAGCAAAAAAGTGCGCAAGCAGCGGTGGTGCCAAGACATGTGGCCATTATTATGGATGGCAACAATCGCTGGGCGAAAAAACGCTTTTTGCCTGGCATCGCTGGCCATAAAGCCGGTGTTGATGCGGTACGCGCAGCAATAGAGGTGTGCGTTGAAGCAGGGGTTGAGGTGTTAACGCTGTTTGCGTTCTCAAGTGAAAATTGGCGGCGTCCCGAGGATGAAGTCAGTGCTTTGATGGAGCTATTTTTGCTATCCCTAAAGCGTGAAGTCAATAAGCTCGATAAAAACGGCATTTGCTTAAAAATCATCGGCGAGCGCACCCGTTTTCATGCCGAGCTACAAAAAGAAATTGAACAAGCTGAACAGCGCACGGCTGATAATTGTAAATTCACCCTGCAAATTGCAGCCAACTACGGAGGGCGCTGGGATATTACCCAGGCCGCACGTCAAATAGCTTTGCAGTTACAGCAAGGGCATTTACAACTAAGTGAAATTAATGAGGAGCTGCTTAGTCAGCATCTGGCTACAGGTCGAGCTGGAGAGCCAGACTTGTTGATTCGCACAGGTGGCGAGCATCGAATTAGTAATTTTTTGCTATGGCAGCTTGCCTACACTGAACTTTATTTCTCGGACTTATTCTGGCCTGACTTTAAGCATCAAGCTATGCGCGATGCCTTAGAAGACTTTGCTTTGCGGCAACGTCGATTTGGTAAAACCAGCGATCAGATTGCAGCGGAGCATTAATTAGTATGTTAAAGCAGCGGATTATCACGGCCTTATGGTTGCTGCCGTTGGCCTTGTTTGGTTTTTTTGCTCTATCAGGCTGGGCATTTAGTTTGTTTGTTGGTCTGGTGTTAACTCTGGGAGCATGGGAGTGGGCACAGTTGGCAGGCAGCTTGCGGCAGTCGCAGCGTGTTGGCTATGCAGTGGTGACCGCTGTGTTATTTGCGACTCTACAGCTAGTGCCAGCAATAGAGTTACCCGTACTACTTGTTGCTTTGGCATGGTGGTGTGCGGCCACGCTAATGGTGATGAGTTATCCGCGCTCGGTCAGTCTCTGGGGCGGTTTATTGGGTAAGCTGCTTATTGGTTGGCTGGTTCTATTACCGGCAGGGATTGGTTTGCTGGTAATCAAATCATTCGTCCAAGGTAATGCTTTGATTTTCAGCATTATGCTGATGGTGTGGGCTGCTGATATCGGCGCCTACTTTTCGGGTAAAGCCTTGGGTAAGCGTAAATTAGCGCCTAATGTCAGTCCAGGTAAAAGCTGGGCGGGTTTATACGGCGGCTTGTTAGCCAGTGTGTTAGTAGCCTTGGGCTGTGCGCTGTATTTTTCTTTAACAGCCAAGCAGATCATTGTTTTTCTGATAGCAGCGGTGATTATAGTGTTGTTCTCTGTTATCGGAGACTTAACCGAAAGCATGTTCAAGCGCCAAGCTGGAGTAAAAGACAGCAGTAATCTGCTGCCCGGCCACGGTGGTGTGCTCGATCGTATTGATAGCCTTACCGCTGCCTTACCTTTGTTTGCTTTGTTTTTAATCTTTGCGGGTTGGGCGGTTCAGTAGTGCAGAAAATTACGATTCTTGGTGCTACAGGCTCCATTGGTGCCAGCACGTTGGATGTTATTAGCCAACATCCGCAGACGTATCAGGTGTTTGCGCTCACAGCCCACCGCCAGCTCGATAAGCTGGTAGAGCTTTGCCAGCGCTTTTGTCCGCGCTATGCCGTAGTCGAAACGGAGCAAGATGCCGAAGTATTGCAGCAGCAGTTGACCGGTTTGGGTTTAGACACTGAGCTACTATTTGGTGATGCGGGTTTATGTCAGGTTGCCAGTGCGTCAGAGGTAGACGCTGTGGTGTCCGCTATCGTTGGGGCAGCTGGTTTGGTGCCAACACTTGCGGCAGTCAAGGCAGGCAAGAAAGTGTTGCTGGCCAATAAAGAAGCACTGGTGATGTCTGGCGCGCTCTTTATGCAGGCTGTGCGTGAGCATGGCGCACAACTTTTACCTATAGACAGTGAACACAACGCTATCTACCAGTGTCTACCCTGTAATTATCATGAAGGCTTACAACAGGTGGGCGTGCGTCGTTTACTACTAACCGCTTCGGGTGGGCCTTTCCGTGAAACTGCTTTGGCTGATCTGGCTAAGGTGACACCAGCACAAGCCTGTGCGCATCCAAACTGGTCGATGGGGCAAAAAATCTCTGTCGATTCGGCCACTATGATGAATAAGGGCTTGGAGCTGATTGAGGCCTGCTGGTTGTTTGATGCTAAGCCGCAGCAGGTTGAAATAGTGGTGCATCCGCAAAGCGTGATTCATTCCTTGGTCGACTATGTGGATGGTTCTGTATTAGCCCAGTTGGGTAATCCAGATATGCGCACACCCATTGCCCATGCGCTGGCATGGCCTGACAGGATAGAATCGGGTGTGTCGCCGCTGGATTTGTATCAGTTAGCACGTATGGATTTTTATGAGCCGGATTTAGAGCGGTTTGCCTGTTTAAAATTAGCGCGTGATGCGGCTGAGCAGGGCGGCACCGCACCTGCTATTCTTAATGCGGCTAATGAAGTCGCGGTAGCAGGTTTTCTAGCGGGACAGATTGGTTTTTTAGCTATTGCTCATTTGATTGAAACGGTATTGCAGCAGCTAGCAGTGCAGTCTGTGACTAATCTGCAGACAGTTTTAACAGCGGATCAGCAAGCGCGTGAGTTGGCTCAGATATGGCTAACGCAAAACTGTAGTTTGGCGAGGAGATAGCAGGTGAGCAGTTTGTACATGCTCTTTGGCACCCTATTGGCTTTAGGTGTGTTGGTAACGATTCATGAATACGGCCATTTTTGGGTGGCGCGTAAGTGCGGTGTGAAAGTACTGCGCTTTTCTGTGGGTTTTGGTACGCCTTTGCTGCGTTGGTATGATCGTCACGGCACAGAGTTTGTCATAGCCGCCATTCCTTTGGGTGGTTACGTAAAAATGCTTGATAGCCGCGAAGGTGAACTGACCGAACAGCAACAAGCGTACGCCTTTAATCATAAGTCGGTACAGCAACGTATAGCCATTGTGGCCGCGGGTCCGGTGGCTAACTTTTTATTGGCTTTTGTGTTTTTTTGGTGTCTGGCCATGTTGGGCACGCAAGAACCAAGGCCCATCATAGGGCAGGTGTTGCCGCAAAGTTTGGCGGAGCAGGCAGGTCTAAAAGCAGGGCTGGAAATTAGTGCCATTGACGGCAATTCAGTGGTTGGCTGGTCAGATATTAATATTCAGTTAATTAGGCGAGCAGGTGAGACGGGCTTATTGCGTATTGATGCGCTCGTGCCCGGCGATTCAATAGCTACGGGTTATTTACTACAGCTGCAGGAGTGGCAGAGGGGAGCGGAGGATTTAAATCCACTGGTTTCGTTGGGTTTAATACCTTGGCGCCCTACGGTTGAAGCGCAGTTAACCCAGCTTGATGCACAAGGGCCTGCATATAAGGCAGGTTTGCAAGAACAGGACTTAATTCTTGCGATTGATGGACAGCCTATGGCTTCATGGCATGAGGTCGTTGGTTATGTGCAAGCCAAGCCCAATCAGCAGGTAGATGTTTTAGTCGAGCGCCAACAGCAACAATTACTTATCCCGGTGCACCTATCCGCACGTGGCGATGAACAGCAGCCAGTGGGTTATTTAGGGGCTGGTGCGAGTAGCTCGGCTTGGCCTGACGATAAACTAGTACATACGCGTTTTGGTCCAGTCGCCGCCATTGCTGAAGGCGCAAATCGCACGTGGTTAATGAGCAGCATGACGCTGGCCTCAATTAAGAAAATGCTTTTTGGTGAGTTGTCTGCAAAAAACTTGAGTGGACCCATAAGCATTGCTAAAGTAGCGGGCGCTTCAGCTGAATCTGGCCTGCGTAGTTTTTTGAACTTTTTAGCCTATTTAAGTATCAGTTTAGGGGTGTTAAATTTATTACCTATCCCTGTGCTAGACGGCGGACATTTGTTATTTTATACGGTCGAGTGGGTTCGTGGAAAACCGGTTTCAGAAAAGATACAAACGTGGGGCATGCAAATAGGTATTGCTCTGGTAATGTGCGTTATGTTTTTTGCAGTGTTTAATGATATAACGCGTTTATAAGATTGTTGGTTGCTGTGCTTAAGGCAGCTTTTTAACCACAAAAAAAACAAATAAAGGACAGCATGAAACGTCTGTTATTACCAGCGGTAATCTCCGCACTAATTATGTCTGAAGCTTCAGCAGCGCCTTTTACGATTGCTGATATCCGTCTCAATGGTTTACAACGCGTTTCAGCGGGCAGCGTGTTCGCCGCCTTGCCGCTGGGAGTGGGTGACGAAGTTGATGAGCGTGGTTTGGTTGAAGCGACACAGGCTCTGTTTAAGACTGGTTTTTTCCAAGATATCCAACTTAGCCGCGATGAGGCTGTGTTGGTGGTTAACTTGGTTGAACGTCCTTCAATTTCCAGTATTGAAATCACGGGTAACAAAGCAATTAAAACCGAAGATTTGCTTAAAGGGCTTAAGCAGTCGGGCCTAGCTGAAGGCGAAATCTTTCAGCGTGCCACTTTAGAGGGTGTGCGTAATGAGCTGCATCGGCAGTATGTAGCCCAGGGTCGTTATGGTGCACAGATTGAAGCCACTGTTGTGCAACAAGAGCGCAACCGAACGGCCATCAAAATTGAAATTAAAGAAGGCGCTGTTGCTTCTATTCGCCACGTGAACGTAGTGGGCAACAAGGTGTTTTCCAATGATGAACTGACGGACATTTTTGAGCTTAAAGAGCGCAATTGGCTGTCTTTCTTCAAGGGTGACGACAAGTACTCGCGCGAAAAGCTTTCCGGCGACTTAGAGCGCTTGCGTTCTTATTATCTGGACCGTGGTTATATCAACATGGATATAACTTCAACTCAGGTGTCGATCACGCCTGATAGAAAGCATGTGTATCTAACGGTTAACGTAGACGAGGGCGAGCAGTATCGCATTCGCGAGGTTAAGTTGTCGGGCGATCTCAAGGTTCCTGAGGAAGAAGTCACAGCTTTGTTGTTGACGGGCGAGGGGCAAATCTTCTCGCGCAAGGTAATGACCACTACAGCTGATTTGATTACCCGTCGTTTAGGTAATGATGGCTACACCTTTGCTAACGTGAGCGGTGTGCCGCAGGTTCACGAAGAAGACAATACAGTTAGCATTACCTTTGTCGTTGACCCAGGTAAACGTGCTTACGTCAATCGTATTAATTTTCGCGGCAACACCAAAACCCGTGATGAAGTGTTGCGCCGCGAAATGCGTCAAATGGAAGGCGGTTGGGCATCAACCTATCTGATTGATCAGTCTAAAACACGTCTTGAGCGTCTAGGTTACTTTAAAGAAGTTAACGTTGAAACACCTGCAGTGCCGGGTACTGACGATCAGGTTGACGTTAATATCAGTGTTGAGGAGCAAGCCTCAGGTTCTATTTCTGCCAGTATTGGTTACGCGCAAAACGCAGGTTTAATCTTGGGTGGCTCTATTAGTCAGAGCAACTTTATGGGGACGGGTAACTACGTCAGCTTTGGTTTAACGCGCAGTGAATACCAGAGCGCCTATAGCTTTAATTTTGTTGACCCCTACTGGACCGTTGACGGTGTTAGTTTGGGTTATAACGCTTACTACCGTGAAACTAACTTTAAGAAGCTCAAAGTTGATGTAGCCAGTTACTCGGTGGATAGTTACGGTGGTGGTGTAACGCTTGGCTACCCCATTAGTGAAGAGTCGCGCCTGACTTTTGGCTTGGGTGCGCAGAAAGACACGATCAAAATTGGCAGTATTCCAGCAAAAGAAATTGAAGACTTTGCTAAGCGCGAAGGTAAAGATCACAACATCTTTAAAGGCTCGGCAGGTTGGTCTACGTCCACGCTTAACCGCGGTGTATTGCCCACCCGCGGCTATTCGCAAGGTGTTTTTGTAGATGCAACGATTCCAGGCAGTGATCTGTCGTTTTATAGCCTGGACTATAACGGTCAAGTGTATAAGCGTTTAGGTAGCAGCGAACAATTGTTACGTTTCCATACCCAGCTTGGTTATGCTGACAGCTACGGCTCAACCAAAGTATTGCCCTTCTATGAGCACTATTATGCCGGTGGTTTTGGCTCAGTCCGTGGTTTTAGAGACAGCAGTTTAGGGCCTCGCAGCACGCCGCATGATAAAGATTGGGATAAAGACTACTTACCTTTCGGTGGTAACGTTTTAATCCAGGGTGGTGTTGAGTGGATTTTCCCCATGCCCTTTATCAAAGATCAGCGCTCATTCCGTAGTTATGCGTTCTGGGATGTGGGTAACGTCTTTAATACCAGCTGTAGTAAGTACCAAAAAGCCCGTAACGAAGAGGGCTGTAGTATAAGCGCCAGTGAATTAGCCAGCTCAGCCGGTGTGGGTTTAACTTGGGTAACTGCTATGGGACCGCTTAGCTTCAGTGTGGGTAGACCGCTTAAAAAGCCAGAAAACTCAAGCAGCCAGTTCTTCCAGTTTACTCTTGGACAAACGTTCTAGTACAAAATATATATCATTCAA
The DNA here is from genome assembly GCF_030362935.1 of Thiopseudomonas acetoxidans. Taxonomy (NCBI): domain Bacteria; kingdom Pseudomonadati; phylum Pseudomonadota; class Gammaproteobacteria; order Pseudomonadales; family Pseudomonadaceae; genus Thiopseudomonas; species Thiopseudomonas acetoxidans. The sequence continues at coordinate 86,625 of NZ_JAUCDY010000002.1, read as the reverse complement.
GGAGTGTCATAGTGCGTAAATTAATTCAGTTAGCTGTGTTTGCCAGTTTAATTATCAGCGGTGCAGCGCATGCTGAGCTTAAAATTGCTGTGCTTGATGTACAGATGGCACTGATGGAATCAGATGCTGCTAAAAAATACGAAACGCAGCATGAAAAAGAATTCGGCGCGCAATTTGAAAAAATTAAAACGCTGGAAAACGATACGTTAAAATTGCAGCAGCGCTTACAAAAAGATGGCGAGAAAATGCAGCAGGCTGAGTACGAGCGTTTAGAGCTCGACTACAAGCAAAAAGTACGTGAAGTGCAGATTAAGTCACAAGAGTTCAACGAGGCACGCGCAAAAGCAGAGCAAGATTTTTTGCAAGGCATTAAGCCGAAGCTCGATAAAGCGATTGAGGAAGTTCTGAAAAGTGGCAATTATGATCTTGTTATAGACAGAGCAGCAGTAGTGGATGTAAGTCCTAAACTAGACATCACGTTGCGCGTAGTTGAACGCTTAAACCAGATGCGTTGATATGACAGGGTTTACTTACAGCTTAAAAGAGCTGGCTGATCAGGTTGATGCGCAGATACAGGGCGACGAACATGTTGTGATTAATGGCTTGTCTACCTTGCAGGATGCACAAGCCAATCAGATTAGTTTTCTGGCTAACCCACAGTACCGCAAGCAATTGGCCGAAACACAAGCGGGTGCGGTGCTGCTGACAGAAAAAGATGCACAGAATTACCGCGGTAATTGCCTGATAGTGGCCGATCCTTATTTGGCTTTTGCGCGAATTTCCCACCTGTTTGATCCCAAGCCAAAAGCACAACCCGGCATTCATCCGAGCGCGCATATTGATGATAGCGCTCAGATTGATGCAACGGCCTGCATTGGCCCAGGTGTAGTTATAGAGGCGGACGTACAGATCTCAGCCAATGTGGTGATTGGCGCACATTGTTTTATTGGTGCACGTAGTCGCATAGGCGCAGACAGTTGGTTAGCGCCACGAGTAACCCTGTACCACGATGTTAAAGCCGGAGCACGACTGGTGATTCAGTCAGGCGCGGTGATTGGTGGCGAAGGTTTTGGTTTTGCTAAACATGAAGGAGCATGGCAAAAAATTGCTCAAATTGGCGGTGTCACCATCGGTGATGATGTCGAGATAGGTGCGAATACCTGTATAGACCGGGGTGCATTAAAGGACACGCTAATTGGCAATGGCGTTAAGATAGACAATCAAATTCAAATTGCGCATAACGTCGAGGTGGGTGACCACACGGCTATGGCAGCCTGCGTTGGGATTTCTGGCAGCACTAAAATTGGTAAACACTGCCTACTCGCAGGTGGTGTTGGCTTAGTGGGTCATATTGAGCTATGTGACAATGTATTTGTTACAGGAATGACTATGGTGACTCATTCCATCACCGAACCGGGCGCATATTCTTCTGGTACAGCCATGCAGCCGGCTGCTGAGTGGAAAAAAAGTGCAGTACGTTTTCGTCAGTTAGATGAGCTGTCCAAAAAAGTACGTAAATTGGAAAAAGCCTTGGTAGGTGACTCTAAGGCGTAATAACTCATCTTACGAAGCATGTAATATATTTTTCTGTTGATAAATTGAAGTTCTGTGTTCGAGCTGCAGTGCTAATGCAGCTTTTATGATGACTTCAATTATAAAAAGGCTATAAAACCATGATGGATATAAATGAAATTCGCCAGTTGTTACCGCATCGTTACCCTTTTTTACTGGTGGATCGTGTAGAAACATTGGATTTAGAAAACAAAACAATTAGTGCGTATAAAAACGTCAGTATTAATGAGCCTTTTTTTAATGGTCACTTTCCGCAGCATCCCATAATGCCTGGCGTGTTGATTATCGAAGCTATGGCGCAGGCGGCAGGTTTGTTAGGTTTTAAAATGATGAATGCCACCCCGGAAGACGGAGTGCTTTATTATTTTGTCGGTTCAGACAAGCTACGCTTTCGTCACCCAGTAGTACCGGGCGATAAGCTGCAGCTCGATGCGCGCTTTATTAGTGTTAAGCGCGGCATTTGGAAGTTCGACTGCAAAGCTACTGTAGCGGGTACAGCGGTTTGTTCTGCTGAAATTATTTGTGCGGAACGAAAGTTATGAGTTTGATTGACCCTCGCGCTATTGTTGACCCTAAGGCTAAGCTTGCAGAAAATGTGCAGGTCGGCCCTTGGACAGTAATAGGTCCTGATGTAGAGATTGGTGAGGGTACTGTTATTGCTTCCCATGTGGTTCTTAAGGGACCAACAGTGATTGGGCGCAATAACAAGATTTTGCAGTTTTCCAGTGTGGGTGAAGATACTCCAGACTTGAAATATCAGGGCGAGCCCACCCGACTGGTTATCGGCGATAACAATACTATCCGTGAGGGTGTCACTATTCATCGTGGCACCGTTCAAGACCGTGGCGAAACCACTATTGGCGATAATAACTTGCTGATGGCCTATGTGCACATTGGTCATGATAGTGTGATTGGTAATCACTGTATTTTGGTCAACAACACCGCTTTAGCGGGGCATGTGCATGTGCATGACTGGGCGATTTTGTCGGGCTTTACGTTGGTACACCAGCATTGCCATATAGGTGCACACAGTTTTTCCGCGATGGGCACAGCTATAGGTAAGGATATTCCTGCTTTTGTTATGGTGGCAGGCAATCCGGCAGAAGCGCGCAGTATGAACTTTGAAGGCATGCGTCGTCGTGGCGTATCAGAGACGGCCATGCAGGCGCTGCGCCGCGCATACAAGATTGTCTATCGCAGTGGTAACACAGTCGATCATGCCCTGGCAAAACTTGAAGACAGTGCCGCGCAGTTTGCTGAAGTGGCTCTTTTTTGCGAGTCTATCCGCAACTCAACCCGCGGTATTACGCGTTAATTATCCATGACAAAGCCGCTTAAAGTTGCTTTGGTTGCCGGCGAGGCCTCAGGGGATATCCTCGGTGCTGGGCTGATGCAAGCATTGCGCGAACAATTAGGCCCAGCCCCAATAGAGTTTATTGGCGTCGGCGGCAAGCTGATGCATGCGCAGGGACTCGATTCTTATTTTCCGATCGAACGCCTATCCGTAATGGGCTTGGTAGAAGTATTAGGTCGCTTGCCTGAATTGCTGTCACGCCGTAAGCGCCTAATTAAAACCCTACTGGCTGAACGCCCCGATGTTTTTATTGGCATTGACTCACCCGATTTCACCCTGAATATAGAACTTAAACTGCGTGCGCATGGGATTAAAACCGTGCATTACGTCAGTCCTTCAGTGTGGGCATGGCGGCAAAAGCGTGTGTTTAAAATTCAACAAGCCTGTGATTTGATGCTGTGTTTACTGCCCTTTGAAGCAGAGTTCTATCAAAAGCATCAGGTTTCAGTGCGCTTTGTCGGTCATCCTTTAGCGGACTCTATTCCCGTAGTGAATCAGCCAGCACCTGCACGCGCCCGTTTAGCGGTTGCTGTCGAGCAAACCGTGGTTGCCTTAATGCCGGGTAGTCGCGCTGGGGAAGTGGCGAAGCTTGGCGAGTTATTTGTCCAAACCGCTGCATTAATAATGCAGCAGCGCCCTGATGTGCAGTTCTTATTGCCAGCTGCAAGTGCCGAACGCTTGCAGCAACTACAACTTATTTTAGCAGCGCATCAAGAGTTGCCCATTCGTTTAGTCGATGGCCAGTCGCAAGATGTGCTGCAAGCCTGTGATGCGGTTTTAATTGCATCAGGCACGGCGACTCTTGAGGCCATGCTGTTAAAACGTCCGATGGTGGTGGCCTACCGCCTAGCGCCTTTGACTTACATGCTGCTTCAACGCATGGTTAAAAGCCCGTATTTCTCGTTGCCTAACTTATTGGCTGGACGTGCCTTAGTGCCAGAGTTTATTCAGCAGCAAGCAACGCCAGAGGCTTTGGCTCAAGCCGTACTGCAGCAATTGGATGAGGGTGCGGAGCAAACCGAGCACTTTTTAGAGCTGCATAAGCTACTTAAGCGCGACGCTTCAAAGCAGGCGGCAGCTGCGGTGCTGGAGTTAATACAAGGCGACACAAACCATGCAAATTGATTTGGATTTAGTGCCGATAGAACCGTTTACTGCTGGTGTAGATGAAGTGGGGCGCGGCCCGCTTTGTGGTCCAGTGGTGGCTGCGGCAGTTATTCTGGATCCAGATAGGCCTATCCTCGGTTTAAAAGACTCAAAGCGGCTTACAGAACGGCGACGAATTGAATTGGCGGAAGAGATCAAAGCTAGGTCGCTGGCATGGTGCGTAGCGCGTGCTGAAGTGGCGGAAATTGATGAGCTAAATGTTTTGCACGCAACCATGTTGGCCATGCAGCGTGCGGTGGCTGGCTTGAGCACAGAGCCGAGTTCCGCACTTATTGATGGTAACCGCTGCCCTCAACTCGATGTGCCTTGTGCGGCAGTGGTTAAGGGCGATGATAAGGTGCCAGCGATTGCTGCGGCGTCGATTTTAGCCAAGGTCAGCCGCGATCAGGAAATGCAGCAACTGGATGCGCTTTATCCGGGATATGGGATTGCACAACACAAGGGCTACCCAACAGCGGCACACATGAAAGCGCTGGCTGAACTGGGTGCTACGCCCATCCACCGCCGTTCATTCAAACCTGTACAACAGGCGCTACAGAACAAGTCTTGATGGCTATTACTCGTTAATTTGTAGCTGCCGCGCTTTGGTGTAGATATAACGGATTTTCTCATACTCAAAAGGCGAGTTGAGCTGACCATAGCGCAGCTCAGTGGTATAGCGCATATCAATAATTTGCAGACCGTATAGTTCGGGATTGCGGCGACTTATTTCCGCGTAGTTGATCAGGTTGACCTCTCGGTCACCGAAGAAATCCGTGACCAAACCGGTGGTATCACGCAAATTGGAAGGGCCGAGGAAAGGTAGCACGAGATAAGGTCCTTCAGGCAAGCCGTACACACCAAGAGTTTGACCAAAATCCTCTTTGACTTTAACCAAACCCATCTTGCTGGCCGGATCCCAGAGTCCGCCGACACCCAAAATTGTATTAAACAGTAACCGTGCTGTGCTGTGCATGGCACGTTTAAATTTCCCCTGCAACAAGCTATTTGCACTGGTCGGAACTTGACCAAGGTTGCTAAAGAAGTTGCTAACGCCCGTACGCACAGGCTTAGGTGTTACGTAGCGGTAGGCTCTGACGCTTGGCAAAAAAACGTATTGATCAAACTTGTAATTAAAGTGATACAGATGGCGATTAACTAGCTCAAGCGGATCGTGAACCTGCAGGGCAGCGAAGTTGGAGCGCTCAAACTGGTATTGCTCCAAAGCTGGGGTAAATTCCAGCTGTTTGAGAGGGGTTTTAAAGCCCGCATCCTCAAGAGTTTCTGCCCAGAGTGGGGGGCTTAAGCTTGCGCTCACGGATAGAATAAAAGCAATTAATACAGGCTTAGTCATGGAAGAATTCCAGTATGTCGTCGGCATTTTTCACATAATCTAAATTACCCAAGTGTCCACCGTAAGGATAAAGAATCAGGCGGTCTTGGAAAACCTGTTCCAGAAATGTCAGATCGCCAGCGCCTAAAATAAAATCGTCCTGATTGTGCATGACAGAGATATTTTTATTCGTGCGTAAATGCTCACTAACCGCATAAAGACTGGTTTGTTGGATTAAGTCTTCCAGCTCGCCCGCTTGAAAAACGTTCTGCCAAAAGGGTAGGAGTTGCTCGCGTATATAGCAGCTAAAATCACAGAGCAGCGCGATTTCAAAATACGGCGTTAAGCTGGTGCCGTCGGTGATTCTTGTGCCTGTAGGGATGATTAAGCCGCGGCGGTTAATTAAGTCGGTAGTGAAGTTAATGTCTGTGGCGGTGAAACGAAACATAGTGCCAATAAGCATGGCCATTTCAGCATCCGTAAAACGTTCTGGTGAATTTTGGAAGTCAGCGAGGATGGCTTGGTCGAAATTAAAATGACCTCTTTTTTCAAAGTAGCGCGCTAACTTATCGAATACGTCTTGGTAAAAATCATGCCCTTCATAGAGTTCGGGTAGCTCTACGTTGGCCATTTGGTCGAGGTTGTTTACCGAGGTGTACAGGTTAACGGGCGGATTAAGCAGCAGCGTGCGTTTGAAATTAAAAAATTGCTGCTGTTGATCGATTTCACTAATAAATGCCGCATGCAAGCCACCAAGGCTGTAACCCGTTAAAAACCAGTCAGTTACTGGGAGGTTTTTATGCTTGCGGGCAATGGTTTGCATGACGTAATACAGCTCTTGTGCATCTAAGGGCGAGTAGCCGGGGGTGGCGTAATGCGATGCGGCGGCCATAAAGTCATAGCTGGTGGGTGAGGAAATCTGCACCACATGCATGCCCGCGCCATAAAAAAGCTTTTTCAGGTACTCGGCCTTGTCGCTGTCATAGCGAGCACCTGTACCAGCGATGATAAAAATAAGCGGTGCAGGTTTTTTTTGTTTAGCGAGGCGGTAATGCAAGGTTTTTACTGGCCAAAAATTACTCGGTAAGCTTTGTTCACGCTCTGGACGTAGGCGCAGCTGATAGTCTTTTTGCTTGATTTGCTCGTTGCCAATCAGCTGCGGTTGCAGCTCAACTGGAGAGCCAGCAATGGTGGCTTGGAAAGGGTTATGGATGGGAAAGCCATAACTTTGTTCATCAATGAGTTGATAGCCCACTGCTGTCGTGGCTGACAGCAGTGTGGCTAAAGCACAGAATAAAACCGCTAGTAGGTGCATAAGTAACCCTGTGCGACTTGGAGGTAATTAACTAATACGCTGACCGGGTATAGCACCGCTATCAGGGCTGAGCAGGAAAATGTCCTTGCCGCCTGGACCTGCGGCCATCACCATGCCTTCGGAGATACCAAACTTCATTTTGCGTGGTGCAAGGTTCGCTACGCAAGCGGTTAGGCGACCTTCCAGTTCGGCTGGGTTGGGGTAGGCGCTTTTGATGCCGGCAAACACATTACGTTTTTCACCGCCCAAGTCCAAGGTCAATTGCAGTAGTTTATCTGCACCTTCAACGAATTCGGCTTTTTCAATGCGTGCGATACGCATATCAACCGCGGCAAACGCATCAAAGTTAATTTCAGCAGCGATAGGGTTTTTATCTAGCTCGTTGGGCTCGGCGGCGGGTTGGTTATCCATTTCTTGTAAATCCTCTTTCGCGGCTTCGACCATGGCTTCAATGTTTTTGGCATCGATGCGGGTCATCAAGGGGGTAAAGGGGTTAAGTTGATGCTGGGTGAGGCGCACATCTAGATGCGTCCAGTCCAAGCTGTTTACGTTAAGGAATTGCTCTGCTTGCTGAGCGAGCTGTGGCAATACCGGCTTGAGCAGAATGACCAGCTGTTTGAATAGGTTGATGCCTAGTGAGCAAATAGCCTGCACTTCTTCCTGCTTGCCTTCAATCTTGTTCATGGCCCAAGGAGCTTTGTCGGCAATCCAAGCATTGGCGGCATCAGCCAGTGCCATGGTTTCGCGCATGGCGCGGGCAAAGTCACGTTTTTCATAGGCATCGGCAATGGAGGGTGCTGCCTCTGCAAAGCTGCTCCATAATGCCGGTTCAGCAAGCTCACTAACTAAAACGCCTTGATTGCCCTTGTGTACAAAGCCGGCGCAGCGGCTGGCGATGTTTACCACTTTGCCGACGAGGTCGGAGTTCACTTTCTGAATAAAATCATCAAGGTTGAGATCCAAGTCTTCCACGCCACGGCCCAGCTTAGAGGCGTAGTAGTAGCGCAGGTATTCAGGGTTTAAATGGTCTAAATAGGTGCGTGCTTTGATAAAGGTGCCGCGCGATTTAGACATTTTCGCGCCGTTGACAGTAAGGTATCCGTGTACGTTTACTGCGGTTGGCTTGCGAAAACCTGCGCCTTCGAGCATGGCGGGCCAAAATAACGCGTGGAAGTTAATAATGTCTTTACCAATAAAATGGTACAGCTCGGCGGTCGAATCCACAGACCAAAACGCATCAAATTCCAGTTCGGGTGTGCGATCGCAAAGGTTTTTAAAGCTGGCCATATAGCCAATGGGTGCATCCAGCCAGACATAAAAATATTTGTTTGGCGCGCCCGGGATTTCAAAACCAAAGTAGGGTGCGTCGCGGGAGATGTCCCACTCTTGCAGGCCCGCGTCCAACCATTCGGCTAGTTTGTTAGCCACTGAGGTTTGTAAGGCTCCACTGCGCGTCCATTCTTTGAGCATGGCGGTAAAATTGGGCAGCTTAAAGAAAAAATGCTCGGAGTCTCTTAGTTCGGGTGTTGCACCAGAAATAGCTGAACGTGGGTTTTTAAGTTCAGTTGGGTGATAGGTTGCACCGCATTTTTCGCAGTTGTCACCGTATTGGTCTTCTGCTTTGCACTTGGGGCAGGTGCCTTTAATAAAGCGGTCAGCCAGAAACATGCCTTTTTCTGGGTCGAAATACTGAGTCACTGAGCGGTTGGCAATATGACCGGCCTCTTTTAAACGACTGTAAATCAGCTCGCTAAAGTAGCGGTTTTCTTCACTGTGAGTGGTGTAGTAGTTGTCGAAGTTCACGTGGAAATCAGCAAAATCAGAGCTGTGTTCTTTATGAACGGCTTCAATCAGCTGTTCAGGAGTAATGACTTCGTGCTCGGCGCGCAGCATGATGGCGGAGCCGTGTGCATCATCGGCGCAGACATAAATGCATTGATGACCGCGCATTTTTTGGAAGCGTACCCATATGTCAGTCTGGATGTATTCAAGCATGTGGCCCAAATGAATGGAGCCGTTGGCATAGGGTAAGGCGCTGGTCACTAAAATTTTGCGGATCGGATTCATGGTGTTAATTACTTTGTTAAAGTGAAAAAGGTTGCTAAGTATATAGAATTTTACGGTTTTTTTCATCCTCTGTGGTATCTGTTGTATTAATCGCACAAGCAAAACGAAAGAGAATGCACTACACTCCAACACAGCTTTTTTAACGATTCTGGGAGCCTAAAATGAGCCAGCTAAACCGAGAGCAGATAGAGTCAGCTTTGCGTGAACTTACCGATCCACATTTGAATCAAGACCCAGTGAGTGCTGAATGCGTGAAAGATATTCGCATTAACGGCAGCTCGGTGGTCGTGGATGTGGTGTTGGGTTATGCCGCCGACCAGTTTAAGCAAGGTTGGGCGCAGATACTGCAAAGTGCGGTGGAGCAAGTTGCGGGCGTTAGCCAGGCGCAAGTGAATGTGTCTTGGCAGGTACCAGCACAGCCAAACGTAGGGGCACCAGACACCCTAGCACAGGTGAAGAATGTAATTGCAGTGGCTTCGGGTAAAGGCGGGGTGGGTAAGTCCACTACCGCAGCCAATCTCGCGCTAGCTTTGGCTCGTGAAGGCGCTAAGGTGGGTGTGCTGGATGCGGATATCTATGGCCCAAGCCAAGGAATAATGTTTGGTATCCCAGCAGGAACACGTCCAGCCGTGCAAAATGAGAAACTGTTTGTGCCGATCGAGGCTATGGGTGTGAAGGTTATGTCCATGGCGTTTTTAACCGATGACAATACGGCTATGGCATGGCGTGGACCGATGGCAGCTGGGGCATTACAACAGCTATTAACACAAACCCTTTGGGGAGATCTGGATTATCTGGTGGTGGATATGCCGCCGGGTACCGGTGATATCCAATTGACGCTGTCACAAAAAGTATCGGTGGCTGGCGCATTGATTGTGACTACACCGCAGGATATTGCTTTGTTAGATGCCAAGAAAGGCATTGAAATGTTCCGCAAGGTGAATATTCCAGTGCTGGGCGTGGTGGAAAATATGGCGGTGCATGTGTGCTCAAACTGCGGTCATATTGAACATGTGTTCGGTGAGGGTGGCGGTGAGCGTTTAGCCGAAGCCTATGAGGTTGACCTGCTGGCTTCGATGCCCTTATCGATGGCGATTCGGATGCAGTGTGATGGCGGTAAACCGACCACAGAGGCTGATCCTGAAAGCCAAATTGCGATGATTTACCAGCAGTTAGCGCGCACAGTAGGTGCTCGCTTAAGTGTGGCAGCTTATGCAGGTGCAGTGCCTGAGATTGAGATCGATTAGCGTTGTTACGCTGGATTGCCGTCGAATAGCATTTAGTTTGTCTTGAATAAAAAAACGGGCTCGCACGCGTTTAGGTGGAGCCCGCTTGATTTAGCTGGATTGTTGCTTATAGGTTAAGCAAGTTCGCTACAAAGTCCGCGTCTTTATCGCCGCGACCCGATAGATTAACCAGAATTTGCTGGTTGGGTTGCATGGTTGGTGCGGTGCGGATAGCCCATGCCACGGCGTGTGCGCTTTCCAATGCTGGAATAATTCCCTCTACACGCGATAAGCGCATAAAAGCGTCCAGAGTTTCTTGATCGGTCACGCTGTCGTAATCCACACGGCCAAGATCGTTAAGATAGCTGTGTTGTGGTCCAATACCTGGGTAATCCAAACCGGAAGCAATCGAATGTACTGGGGCAGGATTGCCATCTTCGTCTTCCAACACATAGCACGCCATGCCGTGCAAATGCCCCGGCTTGCCCTTGGTCAGTGTGGCTGCGTGACGCTGAGTGTCTAAGCCCTCACCAGCAGGCTCAACACCAACCAGTTTTACCTGGGTGTCATCAAGGAAGGCGGTAAATATACCAATCGCATTCGAACCGCCACCAACACAGGCGGTAACTACATCGGGTAGACGCTTGTAGCGCGTCAAGCATTGTTCGCGAGCTTCAGTGCCGATAATGGATTGGAAGTCGCGTACCATTTTTGGAAAAGGGTGTGGTCCTACTACCGATCCAATCGCATAAATAAAGCTTTCTGGGTCTTTTAGGTATTCTTCAAAAGCACTGTCAACAGCGTCTTTAAGTGTAGCGGTGCCGCGGGTTACAGAGATTAAGTTGCAGCCTAAAATCTTCATCTTCACCACGTTAGGGTGTTCTTTTTCGATGTCGGCTTGGCCCATATGAATCTCACAAGGAATACCCACCAAAGCACAGGCGGTAGCCAAGGCGACACCATGCTGACCTGCACCGGTTTCAGCGATGACTTTTTTCTTGCCCATAAACTTGGCTAGTAGCGCTTCGCCTAAGCAGTGGTTAATTTTGTGCGCGCCGGTGTGGTTGAGATCTTCACGCTTTAGCAGAATCTGCGCGCCACCGAGCTGGTCAGATAAACGTTTAGCGTGAAAAATAGGGCTAGGGCGACCAACATAATCAGCAAATAGGCTGGCGAGCTCTTGCTGGAACTCTGTGCACTGACGAATTTCTTCGTAGGCTGCGTTAATGTCGTTCATCACTTTTTGCAGCTCAGTGGGTACGTATTGGCCGCCGTAAGCGCCGAAATAGCCTTGTTCGTCAGGCATGGGGGCGAAAGAAAGGTTGGTCATCGTTTATTCGTCTCAATAGGTATGTTGTGCCAAACGGGTTAGTGTATTTTAACTATAATTAATTTGCAGTGCTTTTGTTATAAGGCAAAAGAAGTGTTTAAAAATAAACAATCAGAGTCACCACAGGATTGGTATGCGCGTGCGCTGAAAGGAGGGTTTGTTGCCGATCGTGCGCAAGAACAGGCTATCCAGGTATTGACGCAAAGCCATCAAGCCATCATGCAAGCACATTATGCGCAAGGCAGTGTTTATTTGTGGGGGCCGGTAGGCCGGGGTAAAACGTGGTTGATGGATAACTTTTTTGCCCAGCTGGCTGTACCGGCTAAGCGCCAACATTTTCATCATTTTATGCAGTGGCTGCATCAGCGGTTAAATCAGCTAAGCGGCACAGCCAATCCTTTGCAGAGGGTTGCGCGTGAGTTAGCCGCAGAAATTAAGGTGCTGTGCTTTGATGAGGTTTTTGTTAACGATATAGCCGATGCCATACTGCTGGGTTCTGTCTTTCAGGTGTTGTTTGAGCATGGGTTAGCCATCATCATGACCTCTAACCAGCCGCCTCATGAACTCTACATAGATGGTTTTAATCGAGAGCGGTTTTTGCCTGCTATTGCCGCCATAGAGAAAAACATGCAGGTGGTAGCAGTCGATGGGGGGCAGGATCATCGGTTGCACGAAGGTGACACTGTAGAGCGGTATTGGGTGCGCCAAGCTGAGCAAGCCAGTGTTTTGCCGCAGTTATTTAAGCAGTTAAATCAGGGTGAAGCAGCCAAGGCGAGTGAGTTGAACTTGGCAGGACGAGCGATGCAGGTCTTAGGCTGTAGTGAACGGATTCTTTACTGTGATTTTGCCGAGCTGTGCATGCAGCCGTTTTCGGCGCTTGATTTTATTGAGCTGTGCGATCGTTTTGATAGTGTTTTATTAGCTAACGTGCCGCGTTTAACTAGTAATAAAAACGTACCCGCAATAGCACGTGGTACTGAGGATGCGGTGCAGCAAGTTCAGGCTGGAGAACGGAAATTGCCGCGTTTGACACGTCTGGATGATGCAGTGCGGCGTTTTATAGCCTTGATTGATGAGTGCTATGACCGTAAGGTGGTGCTCTATATTGAGGCGCAAGTGCCCATGGAAAATTTATACATGGAAGGTTATTTATCATTCGCGTTTCGTCGAGCTTATAGCAGATTGAGAGAAATGCAGTTGCGTACCTTTAGTGATAGGTAGTAAATTTGCCTACTTAATTAGCCGACTAGCCAATAAATCGAGAAAATAATGCACTATTTTAGTCGTTTAATACTTTTATCTGCGCTACTACTGAGCGTTGCCTGTGCCCCACAACGCACGGTTACGCAAGGTCCGTACGCAGAAAAAAATTCTGTGGCGCGTGTGGCGATACAGCAGCCGGCTAATAAAGAGTTGGCGGATGATGTGCTGTTCCGTGCGTTTGGCTTAGTGGGGACACCCTATAAATATGGGGGTAACACTCCAGAGTCGGGCTTTGACTGCAGTGGTTTAATTAAATTCGTTTACTCTGACACCGTTGGCTTGCAGCTACCGCGCACCACAGGCGCCATGATGCAAACCAAAGCACCCGTAGTGCCGCGCAATCAACTGCGTAGTGGTGATATCGTATTCTTTGCTACCAGTGGCGGACGACGTGTTAGCCATGCAGGAATCTATGTCGGTGAAGGTCGCTTCGTGCATGCACCCTCCAGCGGTGGAACAGTGCGACTGGACAGCCTTGATTCGCAATACTGGAAAAAAGCCTATTTGCAGGCCAAGCGCTTTTTACCTGAGCAGCAATTAGTTAGTAATCCTTAAGCAAATAGGTCACACACTTCAATGACAGACACAAAGCAGCTACGTATCGGCATTTTAGGTACAGGCGCCATAGGTGGATTTTATGGGGCCAAACTGGTGCAAGCGGGATTTGAAGTGCATTTTTTAGCCCGCAGTGAGTACGCAGCTCTCAAGTCGAATGGTTTGCGTATTGAAGGGCCCGAGCAAGCAGTGTTGCAGCTTGATGACATTCATGTCTGGTCCGATGTCGAAGAAATGCCGACTTGTGATTGGGTGTTGGTTGCAGCTAAAACGACCAGTAATGTTCACTTAGCACCGCTAATTAACCGTATGACCCAATCCGGTGGCAAGGTTGTTTTAATGCAAAATGGCTTAGCCGTTGAGGATGAGCTGCGAACGTTGTTGCGTGATGATATCCACCTGCTGGGCGGACTCTGTTTTATTTGCGTGCACCGCGACGAACCCGGCGTTGTGATTCATCAGGCCTACGGCGGGGTTAACTTGGGCTATCACAGCGGTCCGAATACAACGCTAGAGCAGGGGCGTGCGATTGCTGAGCAGGGCGCGCAGTTGTTTGTGCAGGCAGGCTTAGATTCGCAAGCGATAGGCTTGGAGAAAGCGCGCTGGCAAAAGCTGGTGTGGAATGTGCCCTACAATGGACTGTCGGTACTGCTGGATACCACCACAGGCGCACTAATGAAACATGCCGTCAGCCGTGCGTTAATTGAAGCGATCATGCAGGAAGTGGTGCAAGCAGCCACTGCTTGCGGGCAGGATTTACCCGATACTATTGTGGCTGCCATGCTGAAAAGTACCGAGCGCATGCCGGATTATCATCCAAGTATGTATCACGACTTTGCCTTGCAGCGACCACTGGAATTAGACGCTATCTACCGTGCCCCCATTGCAGCGGCCAAAGTTGCGGGTGTGCGCATGCCAAAGACTGAAATGCTCTTGCAGTCATTAGAGTTTTTAACTCTGCCTTAAATACCCTTGTTTTTTTAACGTCTCATAGGCGCTATTCAATGCTTGTACCTGTACGGTGCAGCCACCGCGGTCGGGGTGGTGCTGGCTGACTAGCTGACGGTAGCGAGTTTGAATTTGCTGTGCGCAGGGCGTGCTCGGTGTTGCAGCAAAACCTAAAGCAATGAGCGCCTCTTGCGCGCTATCTTGCTGGGTTAAGCGCAGTTGGCTGAAACTCAATAGCTCCTCAACCGCCTCTCGGTCAGTGCTTTCCAATTGACTGACATCTAAATAGTATTCACGCAACTTATCTTGTACGCACAGCCCTTCAGCGCCTTCTCGCCAAGGCGTTAGACGGATACTAAGGGTGTGTATTTCTAGGGTAGCTAATTGCTGTGCATGCAGCTGATCTCTGAGCTGATAGAGCAGGTGAAAAAGCAAAAAATGGGTTTGAAACAGGCTTAAGGGCTCTTGTAGATCAGCTTTAACAAATACTTCCAGCTCCTGTTTGCGTAACTCTTGAATAAGCTGGTATTCGGTAATGCCAGCAGGGTGTTGCTCTAAAATCTGAATAACGGTTTTAATCACGACCATAGACGGGGTTGGTGGATGTGTGAACATGAAAGCAGTTTTAGTATGTTTTGTCTAATAGTCTGCCAATGCAGTGACATAGAGTTGATTTCAAATTAGGCAAAATATGAACTGTTGAAGTAGTATTGCTGACCTTCTTGAATGACCTAAAAGAATTTAATTTATAACTACGCTTGCGAGCGATTTGCAGTAACCCTGCCATCTAATTATGGATTTCATAACGTGTTAAATCAAAAAACTGATCCTTACAACGCCTTACAAGCCAAATCAGTGGCACAAAAACTAGCCTTTGCTCCTATAGTTTTTCAAACAGCCCGCTCTCTGCGAGATCTTGGCATTTTATCCGCGCTAGAAAAATCAGGTAAAAAAGGTCTGTGTGCTGAACACATTGCGCAACAGACAGAGGTATCGGAGTATGGCGTAAAAGTTTTGCTCGACATGGCTATTAGCGCCAATATGGTGACCTGGGATAAACCCAATTATTACCTAGCCAATCTGGGTTATTTCATTTTGCATGATGACATGACTCGCGCCAATATGGATTTTACAGCGGACGTTTGTTACGCCGGAATGATGCATCTGACTGAAGCCATTAAAACGGGCAAGCCTACTGGATTGGTTGAGTTGGGTGATTGGGACACCATTTATCAAGGGCTGTCAAAACTGCCTGAGCAAGCAAAAAGGAGTTGGTTTGAATTTGATCATTTTTATTCGGATCGTGCTTTTCCTGAGCTGCTTAAACTGGTTTTTGCGGCAGCACCGAAAAAAATCGTAGATATTGGCGGCAATACCGGTAAATGGACAATCCAGTGTTGTGCGCATAACCCTCAGGTGGAGGTAACCATTGTCGATTTGCCACAGCAACTGGCGATGGCGATGGAAAATGTACGCCAGGCTGGTTACCAGGAGCGTGTTCATGCTTTTGCGGCCGATATGCTGGACGAGCAGCAAGAGTTACCAGAACAGGCTGATATCTGGTGGATGAGCCAATTCTTGGACTGCTTTTCTCCGGTAGAGATTATTAGCATTTTGAAAAAGGTAAAGGCTAAGCTCGGGCCCGACGATCGTGTTTATATTCTTGAGTTATTCTGGGATGCGCAAAGATATGAAGCCGCCGCGTTTTCCCTCAATGCCACCTCGCTGTACTTCACCTGCTTAGCCAATGGTAATAGCCGTTTTTATCGCAGTGATGACTTTTTGCAGTTTATAGAAGCTGCTGGGCTTAGCGTAGAGGAACGATTAGATGACGTAGGCATGGGCCACACATTGTTGAAGCTTAAAGCGTAACTGGAAGCGCTTGTGGTGGTAGCTAAGTCAGTTTTGGAGTCTCTGAATAACCACCTAAGTTGCTACCACAGCGTTAAAAACGTACTCACAATCTTTAGCTTGAACGTGCTTTAGCGAGGAGCGAGGCGACTATAAATGCTCATTTACTCGGTGTAAACTGCGCTTTTTGTACGTTTTGACGCGCTAGCGATCGCCTTTCGGGTCAGCCTTATGCCGTTACTCACGTTGGTCGTTGCGCCTTGAGTTAGCGTCTTGGATAACGTTATTCATAGACTCTTTAACACCGAATAAAAATTCTATACCTGCCGTGCGGTTAAACGCCTAGTGTTTTGACCTGCCACTCAAGTTGTACCAAGGCGAGTCGAAACATTACATAGGCTGCATTAATAAGAAAAATAATTTACTAAGTGAAAAAAACGGTGAACATTATGGCTGATCAGGGATTATCACTTTGGCAAAGGATGAGTTTTGCAATGCGCTTAACTTTAATTTTGCTGACACTATTACTATCCTCAATTGTGGTATTGGTAGGGGCTTCTAGCTACCAGTTTCGGCAGTCATTAACAGAAAGCACGCTTGAAAACCTTGCCCAGCAAAGCCAGTCTCATGCCCATGCTTTTACTGAATGGTTGAATGTCCGCCAAGATGAAATGCGTGTGATGGCTAATACCAGAGAGGCACGTGCGCTCGATGCTTGGGGTATAGCGCAGCTTTTGGTTACGCTCACTGAGACGAATCAGTTTTACGATACGGTTTTCTTGCTTAACCCAGAAGGTCGAGGTTTAGCAGGTGTCAGCTTTGAAAACAATCAGGCGCGAATCCTAAGCGCGAATGAAGCGTGGGATTTTAACGTAGCTGACCGTGAGTGGTTTAAATCTGCGGTGGCGGGCAATGATGTTTTTTCTCAGCCAATTATTTCGCGTGCTAGCGGTAATCTTGTGAGTACCGTTGCTATTCCAGTACGGCAAAATGGCCAAGTGGTTGGGGTGGTGCGTGGAGCCGTGCAGATTGACACGCTTGTTAAACGTTTGGCCGCGCTGCCACGGGATGCTGGTACTGAGATTTATATCGTTGATGAATTGGGCAAGGCAATTACACCGGCAGCGTCTATAAAAGACTCCAATGTTGCTTTGCAAACAGAAGCCGTAACAGCTGCCACTAAACGCGCTCATTTCACCGGGCTATATAAAAATGCAGCAGGCTCCGCGGTAGTGGGCAGTCAGACATTTATGGACTTGTTGGGCTGGGGCTTAGTGATTGAAACCCAAGAGTCAGTCGCGTTAGCCAAGCTGATCGACATGCTGCGCATTATGCTGGTCATTGCTGTAGTGGGCGTAATTATAGCTGTGCTTAGCAGTTTATTACTGGTGAAAAGTATTACCCGCACTTTAGGGGGCGATCCCAACTACGCTGCCGAAGTGGTGCAGCAGGTGGCTGATGGCGACCTTAACGTAACTATCAAACTGGCTGATAACGACAGTCGCAGCTTGCTGGCCTGCATTGCTAATATGCAGCAAAAACTGCGTACCATTGTGGGTGAGATTAGTAGCTATGCCGAGCAGGTAGCTGCAGCATCGACGGAGCTGGCGCAAACCAGCGAGCAGGCTAATGCTGGGGTGCAAATCCAGGTGGAAGAGCTAAACGCCTCGGCAACTGCCATGACGCAGATGACTGCCACATTGGAAGAAGTAGCGCGTAGCACCTTAGATACAGCTAATGCCTCCAATACAGCGTTATCGACCGCGGATGATGGTCGTGTAGCAGTGGATGCTACTTTGCGCTCGATAGAAAATCTTGGGCAAGAAATGGAGTTGGTAACAGAAAGCATTAATGCGCTTAAAAGTGATAGCGATCAGATCGACAATATCCTTACGGTGATTGAAGGCATCGCCGAGCAGACCAACCTGCTGGCACTGAATGCGGCTATTGAAGCAGCGCGTGCGGGTGAGGCAGGTCGTGGGTTTGCGGTGGTGGCCGATGAGGTGCGCGGCTTAGCCAGTCGTACCATGACGTCAACCGCAGAAATTCAAGCCATGATTGAGCGACTGCAAACAGGCTCTGACCAAGCCGTGCGCGTGGTGAATAAAAGCATGCAAGGCACCTTGAGCAGTATTGAAAATGCTCAGGAAATGAACACTAAACTCACGGATATTGTAGGTGCAGTGCAGAATATTGATCAGTATGCGCAGCAAATTGCCAGCGCCACCGAAGAGCAAACCCAGGTCTCGCGCGACCTTAATCAAAGCATTCATCGCATCAATGGCATTGCCGAGCAAACAGCGGATAATATTTATCACACCACCGAAGCCAGTAATGCTTTAGCCAAGTTAGCGGAGCAGCTTAAGGCGCAAGTAGGTCATTTCCGTGTTTAAGTGCATTAAAAATTTTATTTGATTAGAGGTGAGCGTGCAGGATTCTTTAGCGCAGTTTTTAGCCAAGGCCATTGAAGTGTTAGAGCGCATCGAGCCTTGGTTGCCTGAAACCGTAGAAAACGTAGATTGGCAACAACATTGGGCGGCACGCTGGGTGCGTACTCAGCGGCAGGGTTATTTGCGACCAATCGCCGTACACAGTCAGCTAAAGTTGGCGGACTTGCTGGGTATAGAGCATCAGCAACGCCAACTGGTTGAAAATTCTCAGCAGTTTTTACAGGGCTTGCCGTGCAACCATGCCCTAATGTGGGGTGCGCGCGGCACGGGTAAGTCGTCTTTGGTGCGTGCGATTTTGGCGGAATATGCTGCTTTTGGGTTGCGCTTAATTGAAGTTGAGCGTAGCAACTTGGTGGATTTACCGCTGATTGTTGAAGCGTTGCGCGGGCGCCCTGAACGGTTTATTATTTTTTGTGACGATCTATCTTTTGATGCGGGTGAAGCTGATTTTAGGCAGCTTAAAAGCATTTTGGACGGCTCACTGGAACAGGCACCTGAGAATGTGGTGCTCTATGTCACCTCCAATCGACGTCACTTATTGCCCGAGCACCAGTCCGATAATCAAAACTGGCAACGCAGTGAGTCTGGCGAGTTGCATCCCAGCGAAGCGGTGGAAGATAAAATAGCCTTGTCGGATCGCTTTGGTTTGTGGCTGTCATTTTATTCGTTTAGCCAAGAGCACTATTTGGATGTGGTGTGCCATTGGGTGGACCACCATGCGCGAGCGCTAAAGCTGGTGTGGCAGCGCGATGAGGGTTTTGAAAAAGCCGCTATTCGTTGGGCGACAGCACGCGGAAACCGCAACGGTCGTTGTGCTGAGCAGTTTGCTAAACACTGGGTGGGTCAGTTGGGTTTGCAGCGTTAGTTTGCTTGGATAAATCACAGTATAAAAAACGCCGCGCTTCCCTAGGAATGCGCGGCGTTGTTAGTTTAGAGACGCTGATACAGCCCGGTAACCTTGCCTTGTTTGTCTAGGCTTAAGACTTCCAAACTGCCTTTTTTCTCCGGTCCCATGCCTGGTGAATTGAGCGGCATACCGGGCAGGGCGATGCCTTGGATATCCGGGCGTTCGTTTAGCATTTTATTAATCGCTGCCACCGGCACATGACCTTCCACCACATACCCATCAATTTCAACGGTATGGCAGCTGGCGGCTTGGCTGGTGCCCAGCTTGCGTTTGATAGGCGCCATGTCTTGCTGGTCAATACGTGTCACGGCAAAGCCATTTTCTTCAAGGTAGTCGGCATAGGCATTACAGCAGCCGCACCAAGGATCTTTATGGAGCGTGGCTTGGATGAGCTCTTGTGCACTGAGTTGTTGGCTGACGCCGAAAATCATCGCGATGCTTAAAAATGCGCGTAATAGGTAGTTTTGCATAGTAGTTGCCTCTGCTTTAATCTGTACTTACTGGATGCTCGTCAAGCGAGCCTTAAACATTTAGGAGTAGGTCAGCAGTTTTGGCGGTGGGGTTTGCGGCGGATAATACAAATTGATGAGTTTTGATTGTTGTTCAGGAGCAGTCGTGTAACTGGTGGTGAGCAGGGTTAAGTGTGGGTTTTGACTAAGATTGATACAGCTGCTGCAACTTTGCACCTGTACACAACAGTCCAAGCTGGACTCGCTGGGCTGAGGGCATTCCTGGCAATGCGCCATGGTTGAGCTGGGCTGGGTTACTTCAGACAGGTGCGCAGTACTGGCGAAAGAGGCAGACGACAGGCTCAGCAAAAATAGGCAAAGCGCCAGTAATGCTTGGATGGAGCTTGGTCGCTGTGTGCGCATCGCGGTTAGCCTACTTTAATCTGCATGGGGTTTTAGGTGGTCAATAATGGCACACTCGGGGCGATCATCGCCATGACAATGGTCAACCCAGTCGCGTAGCTCGTTGCGCATGGCTTGCATCTGCGTGATGCTTTCATCCAGCTCGGTAATGTACTGCTGAGCAAGGGCTTTAACGTCCGCGCTGTGGCGCTTATCGTCATGCCAGAGGCTCATCAACTGCCCGACACGTTCTAGTGAAAAACCCATGTCCCGTGCGCGTTTAATAAATTGCATTTGCTCTACCGCCGCTTGATCGTAATAACGATAACCGGATTCACTGCGCCGCGCTGGCGGCAGCAGCCCGGTTTCTTCGTAATAACGAATCATCTTACGGCTAATACCAGAGGCTTCTGCGGCTTGACCTATGGTCATACTGGCGTTCATGTTAAGCCTCGGCCAGCATGGGTTTTAGGCGACGCAGGCGCAGCGCGTTACTGACCACAAAGACGCTCGACATAGCCATGGCCCCTGCAGCGAAAACCGGTGAAAGTAGAGTACCGTTAAATGGATAGAGCACGCCCGCTGCGACAGGGACCAGTGCAGCGTTATAGGCAAAAGCCCAGAACAGGTTTTGTTTGATGTTGCGTAACGTACTGCGCGAGATCTGTAGCGCGTTAACCACGCCGGTAAGCTTGCCGGATATCAACACCACATCCGCAGCGTCAATGGTAATGTCTGAGCCTGTACCAATAGCAATGCCAACATCCGCAGTAACAAGGGCAGGGGCATCGTTAATACCATCACCGACAAACGCCAACTTGCCATGGCGTTGTTGTAGCTGCTGCACCGTTTCCACTTTTTGTGCGGGCATTACTTCGGCGACCACTTCATCAATACCCAGTTGTTCAGCAATGGCTTGTGCTGTATGTCGGTTGTCACCTGTAACCATGACAATTTTTAAACCCAGTTCATGCAAGGCATTAATCGCGGCTGGTGTGCTCGCTTTAATGGGGTCGGCGATCGCCAGCAAAGCAGATAGCTTTCCATTTATGGCTAGGTACATTGGGGTTTTACCTAGCTGGGCTAACTGCTGTGCTTGCGCGGCAAAGCTGTCGACTTGAATAGCCAATTGGGTCATAAAGCGATCAGCGCCTACTTCGATACGCAAACCATCGACTGTGCCGCGAACGCCTAAACCTGTTAGTGATTCAAACTCAGTCACAGGCAAAAGCTCAAGATTTTTTTGGTGTGCTGCGCTGACCAGTGCTTGCGCTACGGGATGGCTGGATTGATGTTCCAGCGATGCCAACAGCTGTAAAGCGCGTTGTGCATCTGCACCTTCAGCCGCAATAAAATCGGTCAGAAGTGGTTTACCTTCGGTAAGCGTACCAGTTTTATCCAATGCGACCACTTGCACATCCTGTAGGCCTTGCAGTGCGGTACCTTGGCGAAACAAAACGCCCATCTGCGCGGCACGACCCGTGCCCACCATAATGGACGTGGGTGTGGCCAAACCCATAGCGCAAGGACAGGCAATAATCAATACGGCTACTGCGTTGACCAAAGCAAGGGTTAGGGCGGGGCTGGGACCAAAAACCAGCCAGACTAAAAACGTCAGTGCTGCAGCCGCCATGACTGCAGGAACAAACCAGGCGGTAATTTGATTGACCAGATTTTGAATCGGCAAGCGACTGCCCTGGGCTTGTTCAACAAGACGAATGATCTGTGCCAGCATGGTGTCTTGGCCGACTTTTTCGACACGCATACGCAACACGCCAGTTTGATTAATGGTGCCGCCTACCACGGCGCTGCCTTCAGTTTTCTCTACGGGAATAGGCTCGCCACTAAGCATCGATTCATCGACAAAACTGTGTCCAGAAAGCACCACGCCATCTAATGGAATACGTTCACCAGAGAGAATTTCCAAGGTTTTGCCCACGGTGATTTCGGCAATAGGCGTTTCTTTGGCATTGCCGCAGCAGGTAATCACGCGGGCGGTTTTTACTTGCAGCTTTAGTAACCCCTGAATTGCCTCAGAGGTGTTACTTTTGGCTTTGTTTTCTAGATAACGTCCCAACAAAATCAAGGTAATAATTACCCCGACTGCTTCGTAGTACACATTGACTGTACCCTCGGGCAGCAGCTGTGGGGAAAAAGTGGCTACCAGCGAATAGCCAAAGGCCGAGCCAGTGCCTAACGCCACTAACGCATTCATATCCGGCGACCAGCGCAATAAACCGCGTACACCGAGCTTTATCAGCGGCCAGCCGGGACCAAAAAATACCCCAGCCGCCAGTAACGATTGGATAACCCAGTTGGTTTTTTGTCCAATTAAATCATTTAGCCAAACATGAAAGGCAGGCAGCACATGCCCACCCATTTCCAAAATAAATAGCGGTAATGCCAGTGCAAACGCAATCCATAGGGATTTTTTTAGCTCAGACAATGTTTCAGTAAAGTGTGCGCTGGGGTCTTGCTGTTCACTTACGGGTGTTTCGTCAATGCGTTTGGCGGGATAGCCTTGCTCGGTGAGTAGTGCGGTGAGGCTGTTAAAATCGGTATCGGTAATTTCAAGCTGAGCTTTTTGCGTAGCCAGATTCACTGTAGCGCTGACGACACCGGGAAAGTTAAGCAGGGATTTTTCTACTCGGCTAACGCAGGACGCGCAGGTCATGCCCTCAATAGCTAACTCAGCATGACTAAGAATGGGTTTAAAACCAAGCTCGATAATGTTGTTAACCAGCGCTTGAGAGGTTTGCTCATCGTTGTACTTGGCCTGAACTTTACGGGTAGCCAGATTGACATTAACGTCCTGCACGCCGGGCATGGCTGCCAAAGAGCTTTCGATACGACCTACGCACGATGCGCAGGTCATGCCATCAACTAAGGCGTTAAATGAATGCAGAGTAGCCATGCTGGTACCTCCTATAATGTATGTAGCTAAGTGTAAAGCTTACCACGATGGCAAGGTCAAGCAGGAAAAACAATTCTGTTTAACTTTGAACGCACGCAAGCTTTCTATTGTTATTCTGTGGTCAGTGTTTAAGTGGGCTGCTAACATGCAAACCTAGATTTTTAAATCCACATTGGTAAAAGGGTAGCAAATGAAATTTCACCATTTAGCTGTTGCAGTAGCTGTAACCAGCATATTGATAACCGGTTGTAACAAAGATGAAGGCAAGGCAGAGTTAAAAACACCGGCCCAAAAAGTTTCCTATGGTATTGGTTACAGCATGGGGAAAAACTTTAAGGACGACGGCGTGGATGACCTGAGCCCGCAGGCTATTGCCGCAGGTGTTGCTGATGCGTTAGCCAATAAAGAACAGCGCGTGGATGATGAGGCGCTGATGGAAGCTTTTGGATTTATGCAGGAGCGCGCACAGGAGCGCATGAATGCTGTCAATGACGAAGCAGCCAAAGCAGGAAAGGCTTTTTTGGCTGAAAATGGCAAACGTGAAGGCGTGATCACTACAGATACTGGATTGCAGTATGAAATACTGGTTGCAGCGCAGGGTGCACAGCCAAAAGTGAATGACACTGTGCAGGTTCACTATCACGGCACTTTAATTGATGGTTCGGTATTTGATAGCTCTGTAGAGCGCGGCATGCCAGCTGAGTTTCCAGTAGGCGCGGTGATTCCAGGCTGGGTTGAAGGTCTGCAGCTGATGCATGTCGGGGAAAAATTTAAATTTTATATCCCCAGTGAGTTGGCCTACGGTACTAAGAGTCCTGCGCCGGCAATACCTGCAAACTCAGCGTTAATTTTTGAGGTTGATTTGTTAGCTATTGCTGGACAAGAATTAGAAGAGTCTGTCGATGAGGCAGAAGAAGAAAACGAGTAAATACAGGTTGCATGCCTGTCTGCACAGTGTTTGCAGGCAGGTGCCCCGTGAGTTTTACAGTGAATAATGTGAACAATACAACGCAAATTATTTATAACCAAGGCGAACCTGAGTATGCCGTTTTGCCTTGGCATGAGTACCAACAATTATTGCAAGCAGCGGGCTACCACAAGGCGCAGAGTGTGAATTGTGAGCAGACTCAAGCTCCGATAGCCAAACGAGTGAGCAATGTGTCTGAGCTTAATGCATTGCGTGAACAGGCGGGTCTTTCAGTTGAGCAACTTGCCCGTGGCGTAGGGATTAGTCCACATTACCTGCTGCTCATTGAGCAGGGCGAGCGAGAAGCCAGCGATGTGGTTTTACGTTCATTGGCTAGGATTCTGCACGTTGACCAGTGGAACCAATGAGGAACAAGTGACTCAAAGCGTTCTACAACACCTGCTACAGCAGCTGCAACAAGCACAACAGCAGCAGCGTCCAGCCACCTATCGCCAGCTTTTAGAACAGTTAGACTTGCCTGCACCAAAAATGCAAAGTTTAGCGCGTGTACTGGAGCAGCTGGCAGTGCATGATGTGCAGCAAGGCTGGCCCATGCGCAGTGTCTTGGTGATTAGCCAAACAAGCTTAAAGTTACCACGGCAAGGTTTTTTTGATTTTTTGGTTGAGCAAAAAATACTTGCGCAGATGAGTGAAACACAGCAGCAGAGTTGGTATCAACATGAACTGGCGCGTGTGTATGCATTCAGTTACCCAGGGGAAAAATTATGTTTTGGTGGAAATGGCGAGCCAAGTTCAGTTACTGGATAGCAAGACGCTTATTTAATCAGCGCTGGGCGGTGGATAACGATAGACTGTGGGAGTGGATGCAGGGTCAGTTTGCACGTATGGCTGCTTTTGAGGATGTGCCAGCGCGAGCGTTCTATGGTCACCTGTTGCTGTACAAAGGGCAGGGGCAGGCGGCACGTAACGAAGGCGTACGCTTATTACGCTTGGCGGCTCAGGGTGGCGATGAAAAATCCGCGTATCGGCTGGGTATGTATTGCCTAGAAAGCAGTGAAACGCAAACGCCTGAGCCACAACAAGCAGCTGACTGGTTTGAGCTGGCATTGCAGCATGGTCACCCGTTAGCAGCGAGCAAGCTGTTAGAGCTTTATGCAGAGAGCGGGCCAGCCGAAACTGCCAACGCTAAAAAAGCAGAGCAAATTCGCCAGCAAGCGAAAAATGATCCGTTACTGGATATTTAATTCGACAACCCATTGAAGTCTGACAATTAAACCCCATTAATGTAGCAGGCACACGGAGTGCATCGACAAACAGTGGCGTTTAGCGTACACTGTTCGTCACCTGAACAAGCAAGCTTTTGGGGTCGATTAGGATTCGACGCCGGTTGCGAAACTTGAGGGGCATGCCGAGTTGGTAACAGAACTCGTAAATCCACTGTTGCACATTGATAGTTGCCAACGACGACAACTACGCTCTAGCCGCTTAAGTCGGCTAGCTGTCCTTAGGGGATGCCTGTAAACCCGAAATCCGGACAGTCATATAGAACAGGATCGCCGCCAAGCACGCTGTGGGCGTAACGGCTAAAACTCACACAGCTCGCTCCAAACACCCTGCCACTCGGGTCGTGAGGAGTTAACTTAATAGAGATGGCTACGCATGTAGAACCGATAGCGGAGTACTGGCGGACGGGGGTTCAAATCCCCCCGACTCCACCAAACAAGCATCTAAAGGCGTCCTAGGACGCCTTTTTTATGCCTGTAAATCACGTATATCAAGGGTTTCAGCGCTATAGACGTCTATAGGTGTCTTTTCCAATCTACGGTGTTTGGTATTCCAGTAATGTTTAATGCATTCTTGGAATACCAAGGCATGTGGAGAAATGTTATGACAGCCGTGCCATCGCGTCTTAGTGATAGAAGAATCAAAGCGTTGCAACCTAAAGAAAAAGATTACGTCTTAACTGATGGTAATGGCCTTCTACTGCGTGTGCGCGTTAATGGATCGCTGCTATAGAATATGCGCTATTTCAATTTTGAATGCTTCATACTGCCAGTGGCGATATGAGCCCTGCTGAGTATGAAAGCTGTAAAAAAAGTGTCTACTTTTGGTTGATTAGAACAATAAAGCCCCTAACAAGACTAAGCGCAATCGCTAATTGCTAAAGGCATACTTGGCTGGACGGCCTGCACTGGGTTTCATCAGCCTGCGCTGGCAGCTTTACACCTAGGAAAGTTTATGCTTGCCCCAAGAGTTGGTTTTTTTCACCAGAAGTAGATTAAGAATCTTCAACATATTCAGCGCTTTGAGGGCTGTCTGCTTGGTCTTGCTTGCGCAGATGCTGTTGGGGCAACGGTTGAGTTTGTTCCCCGTGGCCGCTTTGAACCGATGACGGACATGGTAGGCGGCGGTAAGTTTCGCTTGCAAACAGGTGAGTGGACCGACGACACCTCCAAGGCTCTCTGTCTGGCCTGCTGTCAATAATTTGCTTTGGTGTTGCAACGTGCGCTGATGGGTGCGCAAGATAAGGCCGCTGTGTTTCCTGGTAAGGTAGATTTTGCGATGGAAGGAGCAGCTGCGCGAATTGAGCAACAAAGCTTCCGTTATTTGGATGAGTCTGAAGTAAGGGGTTCTGGTTATGTGGTAGAAAGCTTAGAAGCTGCCTTGTGGGCCTTCTGGAATATCGATAGCTTCGTAGATGCTGTGCTGGCAGCTGCCAATTTGGGTGATGATGCTGATACCACGGCAGCTATCTGTGGTCAGCTGGCTGGCGCTTACTATGAGGTGGATGCAATCCCTGCAGACTGGCTTGAGCATCTGTACCGTGCAGACGATATTAGGGCGTTGGCCAGGCGGCTAGCGACGAGCAAAGCACTTGGCTGTTGCTCCTGAAATACCAACACTCTTTCGATAAAGAGTTCCGTTGGAGTGCTTGGGTTGCCCCTAAAGATGCTAAGAAGCCTCTGAATAACTACCTGCGTAGCTATCACTGCGTTAAAAACGTACTCAAAATGCTCATTTACTAGGTGTAAACTGCGCTTTTTCATACGTTTTGCCTTGTGCTAGCGTCCTCGGTAACGTTATTCAGACGTTCCCTAATGGAAATCTAAGCCACAATAATGCGTTCACCGGTCACTGTTTTTGTCTTCGATATATACAAAAAAACGGTTTATGTACATATCGGCGGGCGCTGTATACATCCGGAAAACAAGCTAAAAATTACCTCTAGGCCGAGATAACGGTTCCTCGTGCAGCATGGCAAATTGTTCCCTTAGCGCCAGAATATGCTCTGCCCAATAGCGCTCGGTATTGAACCATGAAAAGGCAGAGGGGAAAGCTGGATCTGACCATCGCCGCGCAATCCATGCCGCGTAGTGCATCATGCGCAGCGTGCGTAACGATTCGCAGAGGCTTAATTCACGGTCATCGAACGCGTGGAACATCTCGTAGCCCTCCAAAAGAGCGTCGAGTTGCTCAGTTTGCTCCTGACGGTCGCCGCTAAGCAGCATCCACAAGTCCTGTACCGCAGGCCCCATACGGCAGTCATCAAAATCAACAACCACGGCTCGATCATCCCGCCAGAGGATATTGCCGATGTGGCAATCTGCATGGATGCGAATTGCCGTGTACTTGCAGTCTCTGAAGCGTGCATCAATGATTGTTAGAATATCGCGTGTAAGCGTGTCATACGCCTCTCTAAGACTTTGGGGAAGACAGTCGTTGCTCAGCAAAAACTCACGGCTAGCCACCCCGTAATCCTCGATATTGATGGCTGGACGATGCTGGAACGCAGACAGTGCGCCAATCGCATGGAGGCGACCTAATGAACGACCAAGCACCTCAATCGTGTTGAGGTTGTCAGGCTCTGGAGCGTGACCGCCAAAGCGGGTGAATAAAGCAAAGACAAACTCTCCATCGCGGTGCGCAGACTGCCCCTCGGGATCGATTAATGGCGCAAGCACAGGCCATTCAGCAGCGGTAAGCTCAGCACAAAATGCATGCTCCTCAAGGATTTGCTCGTAGGACCAGCGCGCAGGTCGATAGAACTTTGCAATCAGTGGCAACTCATCTTCAATGCCCAATTGGAACACGCGGTTTTCAAAGGAGTTTAATACAGTGATGCGCCCATCACAGCGATATCCTTGCGCTTCAACTGCATCCAGTATCCGCTCGGGCGTGAGCACGCTATAAGGGTGAGATGACATACGAAAAGCCTATTCTGAGTGCGGGCGGTCATTGTAGGGTAAAACAGCTATCAATAGTGGTTCATTCCCCGGCAAGAAGCTGGGTTCTACAAAAGCGGCAGCAGCGCATTGGTTGACAGCTATTAATTAGGCGTACTGAAACTAGACAGGCTGGCGCACTTTATACTCAAGTAGGCGTTGTACAGGGCGGGTGTAATGCGCAATAAAACTGAAAGCAAATATGAAAATTGCGGGGTAACACATGGACGAGTTAAGCATACGAATCGATAGCGCAGAGCGGTTTCTAGAGCCTGAACCTGAGACAAAACAAAAAACATCGATTGTGCTGATTAGCCTTGGCGTCATTGCTGTGGCTTCAGCGATGGGTTTGATGCACGCCAGCCAGTTTTTGCCGTTGATATTCATGCCGTCAGAGCCGCACACACCTTCGCGGCATGAGCGCCGATAGGCAAGGGTTGAATCTTCGGCGCGCAGGTATTCCAGTGCATCCAAAACCATACGGCTGCGAAATTCTTCGGGCAGAGTTTTGGACTGCATATAGGGGGTAGTGTCGTGTTCTGGATGGTATCGATAAATCTGTACATTGATCATGAGATAGTTTCCCACTGTAATGGAGCGTTAGGAAGCCTCTGAATAACTACCTGCGTAGCTACCACTGCGTTAAAAACGTACTCACAATCTTTAGATTGAACGTGCTTTAGCACGGCCCCGAAGGGGGAGCGAAGCGAATAAAATGCTCATTTACCCTGTGTAAACTGCGCTTTTTCGCACGTTTTGACTCGCTAGTGCTCACCCTTCGGGCCAGCCTTTGGCTGTTACTCCCGTTGGTCGTTGCGCCTTGTGTTAGCGTCCTCGGTAACGTTATTCAGAGGCTCCTTAGCCTAAGTTGTATAGGTATGCCCAGATTTTGTTGCTGATATCCTGTTAATAGCGCATTTGCATCCTTGTGCTTTTGTAGACTTAAAAAACTTTTTTAGCGTAATAAGTGTATTGCTAATAAGGGAGTTTAAACGCTATTGGCAAGGTTAAAAATACTTGTAAGACCTGCTTTTGTAGTACACTTAGACCTAAGTTTATTGTCTGCTATAAGCTATTTCTTCGTTTAATCATCCACTTGATTACCAATCAATTGTAGCTGGCTGCCAGAAAGGCAGAGCGGCGCATAGGTTATGTAAGCATCACCGACAAATAGGGAGACCACAATGTCAAAGCGTTTGAAAATTTGTATCAATACAGGTGGTGGAGATGCCCCGGGTTTGAATGCGGTGATTGAAGCAGTAACCATGGCGGCGCATAATCGTCAGTGGGATGTGTATGGTATTAAAGCTGGCTATAACGGTTTGTTTAATACAGATGAAATTGTCCACCTAACCCCCAAGGTTGTGGACGGTATTGCCATTCAAGGCGGTACTATTTTAGGCAGCACTAATAAGGGGAATCCCTTCCAGATGCCGGTTTGTAATGTGGCAGGTGAGTGCGAAGAGCGCGATATGTCGGAACGTGTGATGGAGAATTTCCGCCGCTTGCGTTTTGATGCGCTGGTGTCGGTCGGTGGTGATGGCAGCATGGATATCGCGCAGAAGTTTTTTGAGTTGGGTATGCCAGTCGTGGGTGTGCCAAAAACAATTGATAATGATTTGGGCGGCACTGAATCAACCTTTGGCTTTGATACCGCTGTAGGTATCGCTACCGAAGCTATTGATCGCCTGCATTCAACGGCCAAGTCCCACGATCGGGTGATGGTGGTTGAGGTGATGGGGCGTGATGCTGGATTTATTGCATTAAACAGTGGTATTTCGGGTAATGCTGATGTGATTTTGCTGCCAGAAATCCCTTTTGATATTGAAAAAGTGTGCGCCAAGATTATGGCTAATGAGTTAAGCGGTCGTAAATACAGCATCGTAGTGGTGGCCGAGGGCGCTATGCCACAGGGTGGCGAGGTGGTGGCTAAAGGTGAGGGCGAGATGGGTCGTCAGCATGTGCTTCTGGGTGGGGTGGCCGAATACGTCGCTAAGAAAATCGCTGAGCGCACCGGTAAAGATACTCGTTCACTGGTATTAGGACACTTGCAGCGCGGCGGTTCGCCAACCACCTTCGATCGACTGTTAGCTTTGCGCTTTGGTGCGGCGGCCGTGCGCGCGATTGAAAATGGTAAGTTTGGTCATATGGTCAGCCTGCAGTCTGCTGATATTGTCACCGTCCCCATAGCTGAAGCGCTGAGCGTTGAAAAACGTGTTGATATTAAGGGCGACATTGTGATGACCGCGCGAGATATGGATATTTGCTTTGGCGATTAACCCCAGCCAGCTGTAAGGCTGATTAGCGCGGATAAAAAACTGCACTTTATTACTGAATACGTGATGCCGAGGAATTATGTCAGTTAAGCAAGATAAACTACAAAAACGTTTGCGTCGTTTGGCTGGCGCGGCTGTTACTGATTTCAATATGATTGAGGAAGGCGACAAAATTATGGTGTGTCTATCCGGCGGCAAGGATAGCTATGTCATGTTGGATGTTTTGTTGCATTTACAGAAAGTTGCGCCGGTTTGTTTTGAGCTGGTGACGGTGAATATGGATCAAAAACAGCCCGGTTTCCCTGAGCATATTTTGCCGACTTACCTGCAAGAGCTTGGTGTCGAATACCATATTATTGAAGAAGACACCTATTCGGTTGTTAAAGAAAAGCTTGCGCAGGGCAAAACCACCTGCTCACTATGCTCCCGCTTGCGTCGTGGCACGCTTTATACCTATGCCGATGAAATAGGGGCCACCAAAATGGCGCTTGGACATCATCGCGACGATATTCTTGAAACTTTCTTTTTGAACATGTTTTACGGTGGCACGCTTAAAGCGATGCCGCCTAAACTACTTTCTGCTGATGGACGTAATGTGGTGATTAGACCGCTGGCTTATTGCAAAGAAAGTGATATTGCTGAGTATGCCCAGCAGCAAAAGTTTCCCATTATTCCGTGTAATCTCTGTGGCTCGCAAGAGAACCTGCAGCGCCAAGTGGTTAAGGAAATGCTACACGAATGGGAGGCGAGCACTCCAGGTCGCACCGAGATTATGTTCCGAGCACTGCAAAATGTTGTGCCTTCGCAATTGGCTGATCGCAATTTGTTTGACTTTGCAGGTTTGAAAATTGATCAGCAGGCAGTGCCGCGCTTTATTGATGCATTAAACATCAGTTCCTAAAAGGTGGCTTGTTATTTGCTTGTAATGCACTAGTGGGATTTACCTGTATGGGAGAGCATTATGCAACTTATGGCTGATTTTTTATTAGAGCCTAGCGCTAAGCAGCCTGCGAGCAAGGCTAAAAATACGTTACTTGAGTCTAATAATCAGGCTGTATCCAGCGCGCCTAAATTTTCTAATATCTATGCGCAACAGCAGCAAGCAAGGAGCTTTGCTGCTAAAAACGAACCTGCAAAATCGCAACCGGCAGTTAAGCCAGCGCAGGCTAGTGCAAAAAATACTGAGGCTAAACCTACCGCTGCCAAAGAGCGCAATGTAGTGAAAAGCGAGTCCGATGCTAGAGTTAATACAACAGATACAACGGTAAAGGATGAAGCAAAGACTCTAGTTGAGGGCCAGCAAGGTCAAGAAATTGACTCGCAAGGCGGCAAGGATTTGCCAGTTGAGGCAGATAAAAAAGATGAAAGCTTGGTGGCTCAACTTGATCCTTTGTTGCTGCAAATTATGCAAGCACAGCAAGTAGGCGCTGAGGACACGGGCGAGTTGGCAGAACAGGTTACAGAGTTGCTGGCTGAGCCGCGGGATGCTCCGGTATTGGCTGCAATGGCTGGCATGATGAATACTGCTTCAAGCATGAATACTGCTTCAAGCATGAATACCGAGCAGCAGGCGCATAAGCTCTCCGGTAACCTGAACAGTTCACCCATGCAGAGCTCGGTAGCTTTTATGCAAGCAGGGGCAACAGGTGAAGCAGAGAACACAGAGCTAGCCGAGTTGTCAGATCTAGAAACGTTAGATTTAGACATGGGTGTCGAAGAAGAGGCGAATTTGACCCAGGCTTTGGCTCAGTCAGTAGCCACGCAAGCAAAAGGCGAGGCTAAGCAAACGCCTGCTCAACTGGTTGGCGAGATCAAAACAGGTGTGGAAAACACTGCGCGCAATGAAACGCTTATGCGTGCCGAATCCGTGCAGCAAGCCAACGCAGCGCGTCAGGTTCCGGGTCAGCCGGTGGCGATGAATCAGTCAGGCTGGAGCAAAGAGTTGACGGATAAGGTGATGTGGATGTCATCGCAAAACCTTAAATCGGCTGAGATAAAGCTCAACCCTGCGGAGCTGGGGCAGTTAGATATTCGTGTACAGGTCAATAGTGACCAGACGCAGATTA
Organism: Thiopseudomonas acetoxidans; assembly: GCF_030362935.1. Lineage (NCBI taxonomy): Bacteria > Pseudomonadati > Pseudomonadota > Gammaproteobacteria > Pseudomonadales > Pseudomonadaceae > Thiopseudomonas > Thiopseudomonas acetoxidans. Next base: position 54,050 of record NZ_JAUCDY010000002.1, on the reverse strand, counting down.
CCTTTACTAGCGCCCACGCGGGTGTGCGTGAAAGCCTTGAAAGCCAGAGTTTCCGCCTGCGTGAACTGATGGCGCAGCAAGGTATGGAGGATGTGGATGTTAATGTGGCTGACCACTCTGACTCGGACCAGCGTGATGAGCGTGAGCTTAGAGAGCTTATAGCTGAGCAACATTCAGGTTTTGCACAGCCTAGTGAGGAAGAGGTTGTGCAGACAGTGACTGAAGTGCCGCAGGTAGAAAACGGGCACAGCGGCAGGCTTAGCTATTATGTATAACACTTGAATAACGCATGACAATTAGCGGCAATGCAACGCAAATTTCGCTACACTGTGTCGCTAAAATGTCAGCTTGAACCCTAGGAAAGATATGGCTAATGAAGCAAGTGCGCCGGCCGAGTTGGCAGCGCCTAAAAAAAACAAGACTAAGGTTGTCATCGTTGCGAGCATCGCGATTTTGCTAGCGGTGGGTTTGTCAGCGGCTGGGGCTTGGTTTTTCTTAAACAAAGAAAGCGCTGGGCCGCAGGAACAAAGCGCGCAAGAAATCCCCCAAGGTAAGCAAAAAGCGGTCTACGAATTGCTGGAGCCTGCTTTTGTCGTTAACTTTCATAGTCAGGGTCGCCAGCGTTATATGCAGGCGAGCTTGGCACTGATGTCACGTAATGAAAATGAGCTTAAGCAGTTAAAAGTCCATATGCCAACTTTAAGGAATCAACTGGTGATGCTGTTCTCTAGCCAGGATTTTGAAGAGTTAAACACGCCAGTAGGTATTGAGCTTCTGAAACAAAAAGCGACAGCGGCCGTCCAAGAATTAGCCATGCATGAAGTGGGTAGTCCAGTGGTTGAGCAGGTTTTGTTTACTAACTTTGTCATGCAGTAAGTAGCTGAGGTCCAAAAGTATGTCAGTGCAAGACTTATTATCACAAGACGAAATCGATGCGCTGTTACATGGCGTTGATGATGGCGTGGTGGATACTGTAGATGATGCTATTCCAGGGGCGATCAAAAGCTATGACCTGACCAGTCAAGACCGTATTGTGCGTGGTCGCATGCCGACCTTGGAAATGATTAACGAGCGGTTTGCCCGTTATACGCGCATTAGTATGTTTAACCTGCTACGCCGCTCGGCCGACGTGTCGGTGGGCGGGGTGCAGGTGATGAAGTTTGGAGAGTACATCCACTCACTCTATGTGCCTACTAGCTTGAACCTAGTAAAAATGAAGCCTTTACGTGGCACCTGCTTGTTTATTCTCGATTCGCGTTTGGTATTTAAGCTGGTAGATAATTTTTTTGGTGGTGATGGTCGCCATGCCAAAATTGAAGGCCGTGAGTTTACGCCAACCGAATTGCGTGTGGTGCGTATGGTGCTAGAACAGGCCTTTGTTGATTTGAAAGAAGCTTGGCATGCGGTTTTGAACGTTGACTTTGAATATATGAACTCAGAAGTGAACCCAGCGCTGGCCAATATTGTGAGCCCAAGTGAAGTGGTGGTGGTGTCCACGTTCCACATCGAGTTGGATGGCGGTGGCGGTGATCTGCATATCACGTTCCCTTACTCAATGATTGAACCCATCCGAGAAATGCTCGATGCGGGTTTTCAGTCTGATGTGGATGATCAGGATGAGCGTTGGAGCAAGGCGATACGCGAAGATATTTTAGATGTGCGTGTACCCCTAAGTTCCACTGTGGTCCGTCGAGAATTAAAACTGCGGGATATTTTAACCATGCAGCCGGGGGATATTATTCCGGTAGAAATGCCGGAACGTATGCTGTTGCGTGCCAACGGAGTGCCTACCTTCAAAGTACAGATTGGTTCGCATAATGGGAATTTAGCATTACAGGTTCTAGAGCCAATTACACGGTCTCGTTGATAAAGATAAGTAGGTAAGCCATGACAGATGAAGAAAACATAAGCATTGATGATCAAGCCCTTGCTGATGAGTGGGCCGCGGCTTTAGCTGAGGCGGGTGATGCTGATCAGGATGAAATTGATGCCATGTTGGCGCAAACCGATTCAGGACCGGCTAAAGCGCCGATGCGTGAATTTCCTGACTCGCCGGTGCAGGACGAAGCTCCAGCCAGTTTAGATGGCCCCAATTTGGATGTGATTTTAGACATTCCGGTCAGTATATCTATGGAGGTAGGCAGCGCTGATATCAGCATTCGCAACCTCTTGCAGCTCAATCAGGGCTCTGTGGTTGAGCTTGACCGTTTAGCAGGTGAGCCGCTGGATGTATTGGTTAATGGCACACTGATTGCGCATGGTGAAGTGGTGGTGGTAAACGAGAAGTTTGGTATACGTTTAACCGATGTCATTAGCCCAAGTGAACGAATCAAAAAACTAAGGTGATGGCATGCGCGCTGTTTTAGGGCTGGGTGTTTTTTTTAGTTCTGCTTGGGTTAACGCTCAAGAACAGAACAGTGCACCCGTTACGTCTGTGACCAGCTCTGCTGATATAACAGGACAACTCATACAGCTTTTGTTTGGGCTGCTGCTGGTCATTGCGGTTATTTTTATATTGGCTTGGTTTGTACGGCGTATCCAGCATAGTTTGCCCGTGAGTAAGGCGAATCAAAGTATTCGTCTTTTGGCTACGCAACCGCTAGGCCCTAGAGAGCGTTTGCTGTTGGTACAGGTTGGTAAAGAGCAAATTTTACTTGGCTTAACACCAGGTACAATCGAGCCGCTGCACGTCTTGCAAGAGCCGATAGAGGTTGATGATGAGCCAGGTGGCGCATCAGATTTTGGTAAAAAATTAAAAAGCTTGCTCAAGGCGCAAGTGCTAACTGTGCAAGACAATAAGGAAAGCCCATGAGCCGTTTTGTTCGCCTGTTCATCGTGTTTATAGCGGTATTGGGCAGTCCACTTATTTTGGCGGCAGACGCTAATCCCTTATCTATTTCAGCAATCACCATGACCACGGATGCGCAGGGTCAGCAAGAGTATTCAGTTAGCCTGCAAATTCTGATGATTATGACGGCGCTGGGCTTTATCCCAGCGATTGTCATGCTGATGACCAGCTTTACCCGCATTATTATTGTTTTTTCTATTCTGCGTCAGGCGATGGGTTTACAGCAGGCGCCTTCAAACCAAATTTTGCTTGGTTTGGCGATGTTTTTAACCCTGTTTATTATGGCACCGGTGTTTGAGAAAATTAACCAAGATGCGCTGCAGCCCTATTTAAATGAGCAAATAACAGCAAAACAAGCCCTAGATCTTGCAGAAGGTCCAATCAAAACCTTTATGCTGGCGCAAACACGGGAAACGGATTTAGAGCTATTTATCCGTATAGCCAGGCGCACCGATATCGAATCTCCTGAGGCCACGCCACTGACTATTTTGGTACCGGCTTTTGTGACTTCAGAATTAAAAACCGCGTTTCAAATTGGTTTTATGATCTTTATTCCGTTTCTTATTGTTGACGTGGTAGTGGCCAGTATCTTGATGTCCATGGGGATGATGATGCTCTCACCACTGATTATTTCATTACCCTTTAAAATCATGCTGTTTGTACTGGTGGATGGTTGGACGTTAATTATTGGTACGCTGGCGAACAGCTTTGGCACATTGTGAGGTGAAACACTATGACACCTGAAATCGCCGTTGATATTTTCCGTGAGGCCCTATGGTTGATGGCTATGGCTGTTGCCACCATCATTACACCCAGTTTGGTAATTGGCTTAATTGTGGCCATGTTCCAAGCGGCCACACAGATTAACGAGCAAACCCTAAGTTTTTTGCCGCGCCTTCTTGTAAGCTTTATGACATTGCTTGTTATGGGGCCTTGGCTGGTGGGTAGGTGGCTAGACTTCACCACCAAGCTGTTTGAAAGCTTGCCCTATGTGTTGGGCTAGACTAAATCCATGTTTGAGTTAAGCGGTACTCAAATAGGGGGCTGGATAAACAGTTTCCTATTGCCGCTGTTTCGTATCGGCAGCATGTTGATGGTGATGCCTATTGTAGGCACACAGTTAGTACCACGACGTATCCGTTTATATTTTGCAGTTGCCTTTACAGTGGCCATAGCGCCTGTACTGCCTGAAATGCCGCAAGTAGATGCCCTGAGCGTGCAAGCGATTTTATTGATTGCAGAGCAGATTATTATCGGTGTTTTACTTGGCTTAGTGTTGCAGATGATGTTTCACATTTTTGTCTTCGCTGGCCAGCTTATTTCTATGCAAATGGGCTTGGGCTTTGCCTCATTAATGGATCCGGCCACAGGGGTTTCAGTACCCTTACTCGGCCAGTTTTTGCTGATGCTCGTAACGCTTTTATTCTTAGCCGTTAATGGGCATTTAGTGGCTTTTGAAATTATGGCAGAGAGTTTTGTTACTTTGCCTGTGGGGCAGGCTCTGGATATAGGTCATTACACAGTATTTGCGGGTCGATTAAGCTGGGTAATTGGTGCTGCATTGTTATTGGCATTGCCGGCAGTGAGCTCGTTATTAGTGATTAATATTGCCTTTGGTGTGATGACGCGTGCAGCGCCTCAGCTTAATATTTTCACCATTGGCTTCCCGTTAACCCTCATCATGGGCATGATTATTTTCTGGGCTTCAACGGCTGAAATCCTGACCCACTTCCAAACAATTACATCGGAAGCCTTATTTTTGATGCGTAGTTTTACTCAGTAGAAAGGTTGAGGCTATGGCGGAAAGTGAAAGCGGTGCCGAAAAAAGCGAAGAGCCAACGGCAAAACGTCAACAAGATGCTCGAAAAAAAGGTCAGATCGCGCGTTCACGTGAACTAAACACTCTGGCTATTGTGCTGGGGGGTACGGCAGGCTTGCTGATGTTCGGTGGTGCCATAGGGCAGAAAATTTTAGATGTCATGACTGAGAATTTCGATCTGCCTCGCGAAATTCTATACAACGAACGTTATATGAGCTTGAACCTGCTTGCAGCAGCAAAGCATGCAAGTGAGGGCTTAGCCCCGTTATTTCTTCTCCTCTTAGTGGCTTCAATTGTCGGCCCGATAGCCTTGGGCGGTTGGTTGTTTTCCTTAGAGTCTCTGGCACCTAAGGCCAGTCGCATGAACCCGGCAGCGGGTTTAAAACGCATGTTTTCCATGAAATCCATTATCGAACTGCTAAAAGCGCTCGGCAAGTTTTTGGTGGTGTTAATTGTTGCGCTGCTTGTGCTGTCCAGTGCCAGTGAGGACTTGTTTAATATTGCTAACGAGCCGCTTGAACTCGCTATTTTGCACGCCGTGCAAACCATTGGCTGGAGTTCGCTGTGGATGGCTTGTGGTTTGATTTTAATTGCAGCAGTAGATGTGCCGTTTCAATTGTGGGATAGCAAACAAAAGCTGAAAATGACCAAGCAGGAAGTACGTGACGAGCATAAAGACTCGGAAGGTAAGCCCGAGGTTAAGGGGCGTATTCGACGCTTACAAATGGAGATGGCACAACGGCGTATGATGAGTGCCGTACCAGAAGCTGACGTGGTAATTACCAACCCCACGCACTTCTCAGTAGCACTTAAATATGATGAGAACGCCGGTAATGCACCCAAAGTGATTGCCAAGGGTAGTGACCATCTAGCACTCAAAATTCGTGAAATTGCCAACGAACACCAAGTTGTTTTATTGGAATCTCCGGCTTTAGCGCGAGCGGTATACTATTCCACGGAGTTGGATGAGGAGATACCAGCAGGTTTATACATGGCTGTTGCCCAGGTGCTGGCTTATGTTTATCAGTTGCGCCAATACCATGCAGGTAAAGGTAAGCGTCCAGATTCTTTAAATGACTTGCCTATTCCGGAGGATTTGCGCCGTGATGAGTAACTCTGGTGTGCGAAGCCGTTGTTAGTTCAGCCTTGGTTCAGTTGAGTCGTGGGATTGTTTAGTATGCTATTTGGCTGATTTTTAAAACTCAAAGGTTCTAACATGAAGCTTATAGTGGTGGAAGACGAAGCGTTGTTGCGTCATCACTTATTGACGCGCTTGGGTGAAGAAGGGCATGTAGTAGAGGCTGTGGCTGACGGCGAGAGTGCTTTAAGAAAGGTTAAAGATTTAAAGTATGACTTAGCCGTGATTGATCTGGGATTGCCTGGCATGAGCGGTATCGAGCTGATTCGCGAGCTACGCCAGCAAGGCCAACAAATGCCTATTTTAATTTTGACTGCGCGTGGTAGCTGGCAAAATAAAGTTGAAGGCTTGGCGGCCGGTGCGGACGATTACGTGGTCAAGCCTTTCCAGTTTGAAGAGCTAGAAGCCCGATTAAAAGCATTGCTGCGACGCGCTTCAGGTTTTGTCCAGTCGACCATAACCGCCGGGCCACTCACCTTAGATTTAAATAAAAAACAAGCCACTTTGTCAGGCGAGTGTATTGGTTTGACAGCCTTTGAATACCGCATTCTTGAGTATTTGATGCGCCATCAACAACAGGTGGTTGCTAAAGAGCGTTTGATAGAACAGCTTTATCCTGACGACGAAGAGCGTGACCAGAATGTAATTGAAGTACTGGTTGGTCGTTTGCGGCGTAAATTAGAGGCTGATGTGGGTTTTAAGCCCATAGAAACAGTGCGTGGGCAGGGCTACATCTTTAATGAAGCATGTCAGTGAATAATTTTTTTCTAAAAAAGAAAAGTTACTCGTTACGTACGCGTCTGATGATAGGTGCTACCTGCACCGCATTTATATTTATCCTAGGTTTATTTCCTGTTCTGCAGCAAGCCTTTACTAAAGCACTAGAAAAAGCTGTGCAGCAGCGCTTGGCTGCTGATGCCAGTACACTGATCTCGGTAGCGCGCATTGAAGAAGGGCGTTTATCAATGCCAGAGAAACTCCCCGATGAAGAGTTTGATATTTTACCTGCGCGACAATTGGGCTTTATTTTCGATAGTCAGGGCAAGCTCGTCTGGCACTCACGTTCCGCAAAGCAGTATGAGATTAACTACCAGCCTCGTTATGATGGTCGTGGGCATGAGTTTGCCAAAATTCGCGACTCACAAGAGCAAGAGTTTTTTGTGTACGACATAGAAATCGATTTGCTGCGAGGACAAAGTGCCGCTTACAGCATAGTTACTATGCAGCCGGTTAGTGACTATAAACCAATGTATAAAAGTCTTAGACGCCAGCTCAACATCTGGCTGGCAGCCGCATTGATTTGTTTGCTGAGTATTCTGTGGCTGGGCCTTAATTGGGGGACACGCAGCTTGCTGCGGTTAAGGGCTGAGCTGGATGAAGTGGAAGCGGGGCAGCGTAAATTATTAAGTGATGAGCATCCGCGCGAACTATTACGTTTAACAGGCTCCTTAAATCGCCTGCTGGAGAATGAGCGTCAACAAAGGCTGCGCTATGTCCACTCTTTGGATGATCTCGCCCATAGCCTGAAAACACCCTTGGCGGTTCTGCAGGGAGTGGCAGAAGTTTTAGCGACACAACCGGAAAACAAAGAACAGGCGCGCACTTTGCACAATCAAGTGAGTCGTATGAGCCAGCAGGTAAGCTACCAGCTGCAGCGTGCCAGTCTGCGGCGCAGCGGTTTAATCAGGCATAGCGTTAAACTTGCGCCATTGCTTGAGCCGTTGATAGAAGCGTTGAATAAGGTGTATTTGGATAAGCAAGTGGATGTGCAGATGCGCTTTTCAAGAGAGCAGCGTGTGCCTGTAGAGCACGGAGCCTTATTGGAAGTGTTCGGCAACTTGCTCGAAAACTCATACCGCTTATGCCTTAGACAGATCTGCATCTGCGTACAAACCTATGAGCAGTACTGCGAAATCGTAGTTGAGGACGATGGGCCGGGAGTGCCTGCCAGTCAGCGCGAACGTATTCTACGTAGAGGCGAGCGTTTAGATACGCAATACCCAGGGCAGGGTATAGGGACGGCGGTGGTTAAAGATATTATCGATAGCTATCAAGGGCTGTTATTTATTGAAGATTCTGAACTGGGTGGGGCCAAATTCAGAATCATATTCCCATTGCACTAGCTGTTTAATGCAGTCTCTGCTCGGCAAAATAAAGGACCGAGCAGAGGTGCTCACTTATACGCGGAACTGAGATAGCAGTGTATTCAGTTCACCTGCCAAACGCTCTAGGTTTTCACTGGAGCGACTGGACTGTTCTGCCGAAGCAGTACTTTCTTGGGCAAGACCGGCAACACGGTTGATATTCTCGTTAATTTCCTCAGCTACATGGGACTGCTGTAAAGAGCTGCTGGCGATAGAAGCGTTTAGGTCGTTAAGCTTGACCAAGGCTTCCGCAATGCGCTCAAGGTTGGTGCTGGCTAAATTAGCCTGCTCAACTGCTAGCTCAGAAGCATGGCTACTTTGCTCAATAACACCGACTGCGGCCTGTGAGTTTTTCTGCAGGCTATCAATCATCACCTGCACCTCTTCAGTGGACTGCTGGGTGCGTTGAGCCAGCAAGCGCACTTCGTCGGCAACGACCGCAAAACCTCGCCCTTGCTCACCCGCTCGTGCAGCTTCAATTGCAGCGTTAAGTGCTAGCAGGTTAGTTTGCTCGGCGATGGTGTTAATCACTTCAAGCACGCTGCCGATTTTGGTACTTTCATCGGCCAATGAGCTGATAACAGATACCGCATGGGTAATAGTGCCGGAGAGCAAGTCGTTTTGCTGCAGGTTGTTGTGAATACTTTGCTGACCGGTATCGGCTTGTTGAGTAGCGCTGTTCACTTCCGCTGCAGCCTGTTCAGCATTACGCGCAACCTCTTGTACGGCATAGGTAACCTCGTTCATAGAGGTAGCAATTTGCTCGGTTTCTTGTAGCTGACGCTGACTGACGCTAAGGGTCGCATGAGCCGCTTTGCCCAGTTCACCGGCTGATTGTTGCAGCGTGTTAGCGCTTTCTAACAGGTGGCGTATCATGGTGCGTAGCTTAGATACAAACTCATTAAAGTTATTACTCAGCTCGCCAATTTCATCATTGCTGTTGCATACCAACTCTTGAGTGAGGTCGCCATCGCCACTTGAGATGTTTTTCAGGGAGTCGACCACATTACGTAAAGGCGTGGTGATGCTTCGGATAATACCTACCACCAAGAACACCATGAAAATAATAATACCGGCACGGACTAGAGTGTTGCGTATGGCTGTGGTGCGGAATTCTGCTTGGATGTCATCCAGATAAACACCTGTGCCAATGACCCAGCCCCAAGGCTTAAACTGCTGTACATAGCTCACTTTATCCACTGGGTTGGTTGCCCCAGGCATGGGCCATCTATAGTTGAAGAAACCAGCGGATTCTTGGCTTTTAGCTATTTTTACAAACTCATTAAAATCTCTTTGCCGTCAGGATCTTTATAGCCAGAAAGGTCTTTTCCATCCAGCGCAGGGTTCATGGCATGCATCAGCATGACGGGCTGTAGATCGTTAATCCAGAAGTAGTCATCACGGCCGTAGCGCAGTTTTTTTACCGCGTTCATGGCTTGTTCTTGGGCTTGCTGCTTACTGAGCTGTCCGCTTTGTTCTTGGCTGTGGAAATACTCTAAAATCCCCATTGTGCTTTCTACTAGGTGTTGCGTTTTGATTTCTTTGGCAAACACCAAGTCGCTGTGGTTTTGCTTCATAGCAAAGCCGCCCAAGACAACATACATAAAGACAGATATGGCCAGGATCAGCCATAACCGGCTGGCAATTGAAAAGCGACGTAAAATTGGCATGGCATTTTCCTGCAAAAATTCAAATTAAGTGACAGACAACTATAATTTATTGTGAGTATTGTTTGGGTGTATCGGCCAGCGTAACGAAATATTTAACGATTATGGTTATGGTAGGCATGATACTTTCGTTTTAAGTCATAAGCTTAGCGCACAGCCTTAATAATGGTTGTTATGTTGCAAAACAGGCAGCATTAGCGGCGTTTAGGTTGTTGCGCACGTTATAGCGCAGAGGTTTTCTTAATGCTGCTGTGCGCGGCCACCGTACTGGGTGCGACAAAAGCAACCAAATGGTCAGCGGCTACCTCTATACCTACCATTTCATCGATCACATGGTCAATATGGCTGGTAAATAAAGCTTCTAAATGGCTGCCTGTGGGGAGCTCAAGCCGGTAGAGGGTAGAGGCACCTAAAAACGTTTTGCCAATCACCCGGGCTTTCAGTGGGCTGTGTGGTGAGTCGATAATGTCGTCAGGGCGTAGCAGTACATCGACTGCACTGCCTGGCGACCAAGGGTAGGCTCTATTACCGCTAATCACGCCGAGTTCAGTTTGTACACTGTCATGGGTGAGCATATGCCCACGAATAAAATAACCTTGACCTATAAAGCTTGCGACAAAGGGGCTGTATGGCTCGTGGTAGAGGTTGAAGGGTGAGTCCCATTGCTCTAAGTTACCTTGATTAAACACGCCGATTAAGTCGCTCATGGCAAAGGCTTCTTCTTGGTCGTGGGTCACCATAATAGCGCTGGTACCGCGCAGCTTGAGGATGTCGCGTACTTCTTGGCTTAAACGTCGGCGCAGTTCTGTATCTAGGTTGGAGAAAGGCTCATCAAGTAATAGGAGCTGTGGTTCGGGAGCCAAAGCACGAGCAAGAGCGACACGCTGCTGTTGTCCACCAGAGAGCTCGTGCGGATAGCGCTTGCTTAGATGGCCAAGATTAACTAAGTCGAGCATTTCTGCGGTTATTTTGTTAACGCAGGGGTGGTTGCGAATACCAAAGGCAACGTTCTGCTCTACGCTAAGGTGCGGGAACAGGGCGTAGTCTTGGAACACCATACCGATACGTCGTTTCTCTGGGGCTAACGTAAAGCCTTTGCGCGATATAATCGTGCCGGCCAGTTTTATCGAGCCAGCTGCGGCAGGCTCAAAACCGGCAATGGCTCTTAGGGTGGTCGTTTTACCGCACCCAGAAGGGCCGAGCAAGCAGCCAATATCACCTTGATTTAGATGCATATTGAGCGCTTTAACCACAACTTGGTTGTTATAGCCGCAACTGAGGCTGTCTATTTCAAGAAGGGCGCTTGCTGTTTGACTGTTCATTTATACAACCAAAAATTCAAGCAACGCTTTTTGTGCATGCAATCGATTTTCAGCTTGCTGCCAAACCACTGAGCGTGGGTCGTCCAAGAGTGTTTCACTGATTTCTTCACCGCGATGTGCAGGTAAGCAGTGCATGAACACGACATCGCTGGCAGCCATATCTAGGAGTTTTTCTGTTACTTGGTAAGTTGCGAAGGCTGCTTTACGGATTTTGGCTTCTTCTTCTTGCCCCATGGAGGCCCACACATCGGTACTTATCAAGTGTGCACCTGCGGCTGCTTGCTCCGGGTTGTGCATAACCTGAACACGATCGCCGGCCTGAGCTAGGAGTTGTGCGTCAGGCTCGTAGCCTTCAGGGCAGGCTACGTTTAATTTAAAATCAAACTGAATGGCGGCTTCAATGTATGAGTTACACATATTGTTGCCATCGCCAATCCAAGCCACGGTTTTGCCTTGAATGTCGCCGCGCAGCTCATGGAAACATTGCATATCAGCCAGTAATTGACAGGGGTGCAAATCATCGGAAAGCGCGTTAATAACTGGAACAGCTGAATGCCGGGCAAACTCTTCTAAGCCAGCATGAGCATAGGTGCGGATCATAATGACATCTAGCATGCTGGACATGACCTTGGCTGAGTCGCTTAGAGGTTCACCGCGCCCAAGCTGAGTATCATTGGGGGAGAGAAAAATAGCATTGCCACCCAACTGGCACATGCCGGCTTCAAAAGAAATGCGTGTGCGTGTCGAGGATTTTTCAAAAATCATACCCAGCACACAGCCTTTGAGGCTTTCATGGGCAATTCGCTGCTGGCGAAGCTTTTTTAATTCTATAGCGCGTTGGATAATTTGCTGAAGCTCTGCGGGGGTACAGTCAAATAAGGATAAAAAATGTCGTGCGCTCATAGAGAACCTTTTCATGTTAATAGCAAGCTGTCCTTGGTTAGCTTGCGTGTGGAATAAAGGTGAGATTTTATAAGCGAATGACAGGGTTGTGCAAATGCTGTGCGACTTGATACAAATCATGCGCAGTGAGCTGAGTTGTTCGCGAATAAACTTTCTGCAGGATATAGTTGAGTATGGTGGTCAACTTTAAGTAGAATACCTAATAAATTTCGTTTTCTGATTTTACTGATTTAGAGGTGCATTGTGGATATTATCGAAACCATCAAAGAACAAATTGCTAATAACACTGTATTACTTTACATGAAGGGTTCGCCTAACGCGCCACAGTGTGGCTTTTCACAACGTGCTTCGCAAGCATTAATGGCTTGTGGTGAGAAGTTTGCGTTTGTTGATATTTTACAAAACCCAGATATACGCGCCAACTTGCCCGCGTATGCAAATTGGCCAACTTTCCCGCAGCTGTGGGTTGCTGGTGAGCTGGTCGGCGGTTGCGATATCATTACTGAAATGCATGATAGCGGTGAGTTAGCTGAGCTCGTGAAAGCGGCGGTAGCCAAGGCTGCTGAATAACTTACCCAGCAGCAAAGCAATCAATAAACTTAACGGCACTGACGCGAGAGCGCAGTGCTCGTTTTTTGTGTAGCGTAATAGAGAGAATTAATGAAAAGCCCAATTATTGTTGCATTAGACTTTCCAAGCATGGAGCAAGCGCTTACGATGGCGCGGCAGCTTGACCCTAAGCAGTGTCGAGTAAAGGTGGGTAAAGAGTTATTTACCCGTAGCGGACCTGTTGTGGTGGAGTCTTTGCAACGGTTGGGCTTTGAGGTTTTCCTCGATTTAAAGTTTCACGATATTCCTAACACTACAGCCATGGCAGTTAAAGCAGCCGCAGAGCTGGGCGTGTGGATGGTTAACGTGCACTGTTCCGGTGGCTTGAAAATGATGGCGGCGTGCCGCGAGCAGTTGGAACAACACGCAGGCGCTAAACCGTTGCTGATCGGCGTGACTGTGTTGACCAGTATGGAACAGCAGGATTTAGCAGGTATTGGCTTGGATGTGCCCCCACAAGAACAGGTGTTGCGCTTGGCGGGCTTGGCTGAGCAGGCTGGCTTGGACGGTTTGGTGTGCTCCGCGCAAGAAGCGCAATCGCTTAAACAGCAGTGGTCGGCCGGTCAGTTAATCACGCCGGGCATTCGACCCGCTGGCAGCGCGCAAGATGATCAAAAACGAATCTTAACTCCTGCACAGGCTATGCAGGCGGGATCTGATTATTTGGTAATTGGTCGTCCGATTACGCAGGCGGCCGATCCGCAGCATGTTTTAGCGTCAATACTGGATACACTATAAAACGCTCAAGCAACTGACCCGCTATTAACCTAGCGGGCCAGTTTCACAGTCAGGCGTTTTGCTGCCAGTTTTCGGGCTGATTAATAAAGTTAACTAGTTGACGCAGGCGACCAAAATCGCGCGCATTAAAGACGAATTCTAAACGATACAGCTTGCAGAACTCCGGCTCTTTGTGAGTTTGTTCGCAGTAGGGTACCTGTTCAATTTTTCCTGTTTTGCATAGGCCGGCAAACTCTTGATTGAGATGTTCAATTGCGGCAGTTGTTAGCTTGTGGTGCATGCGAATGACAAAGCGACCGCTTAACCAGCGAGTAGAATGGTAGTTGCTATAGAATTTAGCGATTTCACGTCCTGCTTCTTCTGGCGTATAGACCAAGTGCAGCAATTCGAGATCTTCAGCTGAGATATAGCCGTGGTCGACCATCTCTGTTTGCATAAATTCCAGGGTTTTACTCCAGTAGGTGCCGCCTTCTTGCTCAAGTAATACAACGGGAACCAGCGGGCTTTTGCCGGTCTGAATCAGAGTAAGCACTTCCCATGCTTCATCCAGTGTCCCAAACCCACCGGGGCAGAGAACCAATGCATCTGCTTCTTTCACGAAAAAAAGTTTGCGCAAAAAGAAGAAATGGAATGTCAGTAAGTTGCCGCTGTCTTTAACGGTATCGTTAGCGCCTTGCTCAAAAGGTAAAACAATATTCAGCCCCAGACTATTATCTTTTCCCGCGCCTTCGTGAGCTGCAGCCATAATGCCGCCACCAGCGCCAGTAATAACCATGAGGTTATGCTGAGCAATGATTTTGCCCAGCTCTACGGCTTGCTTGTACAGGGGGTGCTCTGGTGAGGTACGTGCCGAACCAAAAACAGTCACCTTGCGGCGCCGCTTAAAGCGCTCCAAGAGGGTGAATGATGCTTCCAGCTCTTTTAGAGTTTGCATCATGATTTTGGCATCCCAGCGACTGCGATCGCTCTCTGCCATGCGCGCTACCGTGAGCATCATTTCACGATACAGCTCAATATTGGGGCTGTTGGGTGGTACTGCAGCGGAGATCAGCTCATTAACTTTTTCGCCAATATTTACATCACTAACTAAATATTGGCGCTCCATAAATTCTTCTGTTTCGTACGACATAATTACTCCTGTTAAATGGCAATACGATCGCCAAGCTCGGGAATGCCTGCATCCCAGCCTAGCTCTTGTTTAATTTTGGCTTGCAAGACGTGCATTTTGTCAGTCTCACCATGAATTAAATAAAGTTCGGGTGAGTTGTCGAAGTGGCGAATCCAGTCAAGCAGCTGTGACTGCCCAGCGTGGGCAGAGAAGCCACCCAGTGTGTGTACCTGTGCGCGAACGGCGATATCGTCACGTAAGACTTTTACACTGTCTACACCGTCAACAATGGCGCGTCCGGTTGTGCCGCGCGCTTGGAAACCGGTAAACACCAAGTGACATTCAGGACGCCATAGGTTGTGCTTAAAGTGGTGCACGATGCGCCCGCCGTTACACATACCGCTACCCGCGACAATTATAGCGCCACTCTTTGTATGGTTGATGTCCATAGAGTCTTCGGGGCGTGGGGTTTGCTTAATAATGGGTAGCCAATCTTCAAGACTTTCGATGTTGTGTTCTTTAAGCATAGCCAGGTTTTCTTTGTCGAACTTATCATGATGACGAAAGTAAACGGCATTAGCGCGTATCGCCATAGGACTATCCAGATAAACCACATGCTGGGGCAGACGGCCTTCGCGATAGAAGCGTCCTAGGTGAAATAAAATATCCTGAGTACGGCCTACAGAAAAAGCAGGAATCATTACGTTGCCGCCTTCTTTGTGGGCTTTTTGCAAAATAGCCGCAAACTCATCAAGAGTGTCTTCGGTACAGCGGTGGTTACGATCGCCGTAGGTGGACTCTAATAAGAGTACGTCTGCTTGCTTTACTGCTTCGGGCGTACGCATTAAAGGCGTGCAGGTGTTACCCAGATCCCCAGAAAAAACTAAGCGGCGTGTGCTGTTATTGGGTTCATGGAACGTTAGTTCAACAATGGCAGAACCGATAATATGACCGGCATCATAATATTTAAGCTCTACGCCTTTTAATATTTCCACGCTAGTGTGGTAATCAATGGCTTTGCGTTGTTTAAGTGCGCGCTCTGCATCGGCAGTGACATAAAGAGGCGCGATAGGGCGCTTGCCTTTGCGTGCACGCCAGCGGTTTTCCCATTCTGTATCCTTTTCTTGGATATGTGCAGCGTCGAGCAGCATAATTTCCAGTAACTCACTGGTGGCATCAGTGACGTAAATAGGACCGCGATAACCTTCGGCTACTAAGCGTGGCAACATGCCACTATGATCAATGTGGGCGTGTGAAATAACCACAGCGTCTATGTGTTCTGGATTGAAGCGAAAGGATGAGTTAGTGGCTTGGCCGTTATCGCCATTGCTATTGTTGTTATCATTGCCTTGCTGCATTCCGCACTCGAGCAGGATTTTTTGCTTGTCATGGGTTTCGATAAGGTAGCAAGAACCGGTGACTTGCTGTGTTGCACCAAGAAAAGTGAGTAACGCCATAGGGCTTTCCTTTTATTTAAAATTAATAGTCGAGCTTATGTGACACTATAATAACCTGAAGCCAGCCTGTGATTGGAAGTTATATGATTTGCAGTCAAAATCGAGAAGTTTTTAAAGCCTTGTTACCCCGTACTCATATCAGTGTTACGCGCCATATTAAGCGGGTGCTTGCGGGTTGCATTATAGTTTTAAGTGGCTTGCTAACAGCCGCTGCGGCTGCAAAGGAAAAAACGCAATTGGATTTTGCTGTACTAGCGTTTGTCGATAAGCACGTCACTGTGCAACGCTGGCAGCCCATCATTGATGAAGTAAACACCCGTTTGCTTGATATAGAGTTGCGGGTGCGGGCGCTTAACCTTGAAGAAATGTACGCAGCGGTGCAGCAACAGGATGTCGATTTCGCTCTGCTTAACTCGGCGCTGTATATCGAGCTGGCGCAGCAGCAAAGGTTATCGAGTCCTTTAGCTACGATGGTGAGTTATTACAATACAGTGCCATTGCCGAGTTTTGGCGGAGTAATACTGGTGCGCGATGAGCCGCAGGGCATTACTCAGTTAGAACAGCTTAAAGGCCGCACAGTGGCAACGCCAGGTTACGGCTCATTGGGTGGTTATTTAGCCCAAATCTACGAGCTTCGGCAGCATGGAATAGAGCCTAACAGCTTTAACAGCATAGTCACCAAAATGCCTCACTATAACGCTATCAATGCTGTTTTGCAGGGCAAAGCAGATGCCGCTTTTGTGCGCACAGGTGTTTTAGAGGAATTGCTGCAGCAGGGTGCTATTGCTGAGGGTGAGCTTAGGGTGCTTAATGCGCAGCGTGTGGAGAATTTCCCGCAAGCGTTATCTACACAGCTCTACCCGGAATGGCCGCTTACGGCTCATGCGCAGGTTAAAGCAGATGATGCCGCGCAGGTAGCCGCTGCTTTTTTAGCGATAAAATACGAAGACTCAGTGTTCAAACAGGCCAATGTATTTGGTTTTAGTATTCCAGCAGACTATGAGCCTGTTCGCGACATTATGCGTCAACTAAAAGTTAAGCCTTACCATTTAGACGCAGCCATCACATGGCAGCAAACCTGGGAAAAATACAAGACACTGATTCTGCTGATCGCCATCTGTGTCGGCATCATTGTTGGACTGAGCATTGTGCTGCTGATTTATAACCGGCGTTTGTCAAACACTTTAATGCTGGTGCGTAAAAACGAAGAATCACAACGTTTAGCAGCAGTGGCTTTTGAAACCCAAGAAGCTATTTTGATTACCGACGCACATGAAAAGATTTTGCGCGTCAATAAGGCGTTTGAGCGTATATCTGGTTATAGCAGTGATGAGGTTGTGGGTAAAACACCGCGTATCTTTAAATCAGAACAACATGACAAGCAGTTCTACCAGCGCATGTGGTATGAGATTCAGACAGAGGATGGTTGGCACGGTGAAATTTGGAATAGAAAGAAAAATGGAGCTATTTACCCTATTCAGCAGATGATTACTGCAGTCAAGGATGAGCAGGGAAGGGTTGTTAATTATTTGGCTACATTTGCCGACATCACAGCTCGTAAACAGGCCGAAGAGCGCATTCATCAGCTGGCATTTTACGATCCACTAACGGGCTTGGCTAATCGCCGCTTGTTAGAGGAACACATCAGGCAAGCGATGCACAGCAGCGAACGTACCAAGTCCTACTGTGCATTAATGTTTATTGATTTGGACCATTTTAAGCAGCTTAATGATACCTATGGCTACCCTGTAGGCGATGAATTGCTTAAGCAGGTGGCCAAACGGATTCGTAATTGCGTGCACGCCAGTGATAGCGTGGCTCGTCAAGCCGGTGATGATTTTATTGTCCTATTGCAAAAAATTGGTGGCAGCCAAGACGAAGCCGTTACCAGGGTGCAGCACATAGCAGAAAAAATTTTAGAGGCCATTGCGCAGCCTTATCAGTTGTTTGAGCACAAGTATGTGATTACCGCCAGTGTGGGGGTTAATCTGTTTCAGGCGTTTAATGACAGCGTCGAGGAGCTGCTAAAACGCTCCGATATGGCGATGTATCAAGCCAAGGCCGAGGGGCGGCATACGATTCGGTTTTTTGATTTGGCTATGCAGGAAGTGGCTAATAAGCGCGTGCAGATTGAAACAGAGTTGCGTCGTGCCTTAGATGAAGAGCATTTTGTTCTTTTCTACCAGCCAAAAGTAAATTACCAAGGCAAGTTGCAAGGTTATGAAGCTTTATTGCGTTGGCAACATCCAGAAAAGGGTTTGATTTCGCCTATGGACTTTATTCCTGTGGCGGAAGAGACTGGCTTAATTGTTCCTATTGGCCAGTGGGTTATTCAAGAAGCCTGTAAAACTTTGGCAAAATGGCAGTCACAGGCCGACCGCAAAGGCTTTATCTTGGCGATTAACATCAGTGCACGGCAGTTTAAACATAAAGAGTTTGTGGCTGACCTAACCGCTGCTATCGACAAGTTTCAGGTACGGTGTGAGGCGCTGGAGTTAGAACTGACAGAAAGTTTATTGCTAGAAAACATCGAAGACGCCATTGGCACCATGACTGTGCTGAAAAAACTGGGTATTAGGTTTTCATTAGATGATTTCGGAACAGGCTACTCTTCTTTAAATTACTTAAAAGATTTACCACTTGATAGTTTAAAAATTGATCAGTCCTTTGTGCGCGACATGCTAAGCAATTCCGATGATGCGGCCATTGTCGAGACAGTAATAACTTTGGCTAAGAGTTTGCGCTTAAGTGTTATTGCTGAGGGTGTGGAAGAGGCGCAGCAGGCAGATTTTTTACATGAGCTGGGTTGTGATTTGCTACAGGGTTATTTTTTTGGTCGACCTAGCTTAATTCACTTTGATTGAACAAAACGTGGCAACTGTAAAAATTTATGGGCAATAAGTTTTCTTTTAATCGTCGAGTTTTTTTACAAGCCGCAGGCATGCTGGCTTTAATGCCGTGGCTATCGAGTTGCGTTAAGTCAGCACCTCTGAAAATTTCTGGGCACAAGTGGCCAGGCTATGAGATTTTGTTTATGGCCCGCGATTTGGGTTGGCTGGAAGAGTTGAATGTAACCCTTGTTGATGCGCCCAATGCGAGCTCGTGCAGTGACGCCTTACGCGCAGGCCAAGTGCAAGGAGCTATGCTGACGTTGGATGAGGCAATCTTGCTCTGTAGTGAGGGCATGGATTTAAAGATTATTCTGCTGTTTGATATTTCTATTGGTGCCGATATGGTTTTGCTGCGTCCAGAGCTAACCGATGTACAACAGCTGCGAGGCAAAACGCTAGGCTATGAAAATACTGCCGCCGGTGAGCTAATGCTGCATGAGTTTTTGCAATATTACCAACTGGAAAAATCAGAGCTGAAGCTGGTTAATCTGACGCTCGATAAACATGAGCGTGCTTGGCAGGAGCAGCAATTGGATGCTTTGATTACCGTGGAGCCGGTGGCTAATAAAATTGTTAAAGCCGGGG
This sequence comes from Thiopseudomonas acetoxidans, assembly GCF_030362935.1. Classification (NCBI taxonomy): domain Bacteria; kingdom Pseudomonadati; phylum Pseudomonadota; class Gammaproteobacteria; order Pseudomonadales; family Pseudomonadaceae; genus Thiopseudomonas; species Thiopseudomonas acetoxidans. The sequence goes on along the minus strand of NZ_JAUCDY010000002.1, from coordinate 34,821 downwards.
CTAACATTGCCTTTGGTAGTCGACAGGTTCCCGATATGATTTTTAATGTGTTAGTGGTTACCCAGCACACCATGGACCGCTATCAGAATACGTTAGAGCAAATGCTGCGCGTATATTTTCGTGCGCTACACCATTTTCGTACTAATCCGATGGATGCAAGTCACCGCATTGCTAAGCGTCTGGACATGAAAGCCGAGGATATTTTGCAGTTGTATTATGGCCTTTTACTGCCGGATGCTTTAGCCAACTATGCTTATTTGTCGGAGCAAGATATACGCCTAACAAGCGCAACGCAAAAATTAGTTTCTCTTATGCAGCAGATGGATATCATCGGTGACGATTTTCGGGTCGACGCCAAGTTCACTAACCAGTTCATTCCGCGGGAACTGCTATGAAATGGCTAGCACGATTGATTAGCTATGTTTTGCTGTGTATTAGCCTGCTCTTTTCAGTACAGTCACAGGCCAATTTAGCAAAAAAAAATCTGACCATCGGTATTCTAGCCTTTGAGCCTAAGCACCTGATTAAAGCAAACTGGCAACCGATTATTGAACATGTTAACCAGTATTTAACCCATGTGAGCTTGCAGGTTGAGCCCTATTATTATGATGAGCTCTACAGCGCGGTTGCGCGGCGTGAGGTTGATTTTGTTCTGACTAACTCAGCCTATTACATTGAGCTTGCCCACTCGCAAGGCTTATCTAGCCCTTTAGCCAGTTTAATAACATCGTATAAAAACACGCCCTTACGTGGTTTTGGTGGAGTGATATTTACGCAAGCCGAACGTACCAATATTCAGGGTTTAAGCGACCTTAAAGGCAAGCGCATTGCCACGCCTAAACTAGGCTCAGTGGGCGGCTATATGATGCAGGCTTATGAGATGCTGCAGGCAGGGGTTGAGCTTGATTCCTACAAGGTGATTGAAACAGGGCTGCCCCACGAAAAAACAGTCTGGGCGGTTTTGCAGGGCGAGGCAGAGGCGGGCTTTGTGCGCACGGGCGTGTTGGAGTCCATGCTCGAGCGTGGGCTTATCCAAGCCGATGCAATACGTATTATCAATCAGCAAGAACTCACAGACTTCCCGTTGGCGCTTTCAACGCGGCTCTATCCAGAATGGCCATTGGCAGCGATGGCGCATGTTAATACCGCCCATGCTGGCCAAGTTGTCGGTGTATTTTTAACTTTAGACCACAACACCAGTATATTGCGTGAGGCTAATGTATATGGCTTTAGCGTGCCAGCAGACTACGAACCTATACGCGAGCTAATGCGCACCTTAAAGGCGAAGCCTTACAATATTGAGGCAGCTATTACTTGGCGAGATATTTGGCGCACGCATCGCGAAGAGTCCATCTTAGCGATGACAGCCATACTGGTTATCCTTGCTTTGAGCCTACTGTTGGTGGCATACACACGGCGATTGTCTAAAACGCTGGAGCAGTTAAAGGATAACGAGGAGGATTTGCGTATTTCGGCAGTTGCTTTTGATACCTTGGAAGCCATTTTCATTACTGATTTAAATGAGCGTATTATCCGTGTGAACAACGCCTTTAAACAGCTCACTGGGTACGACGACAAGGAAGTGTTGGGGCAAACACCGCGCATACTTAGTTCTGGTATGCATGATGCTGATTTTTATCGCCAAATTTGGCGCGAAATTAAAACATTCGGCGGCTGGACGGGTGAGCTGTGGAATAAACGCAAAAGCGGCGAGCGTTTCCCCGTGCAGCAGGCGATAACCGCAGTTAAGGATGTGCGTGGCCAGACTACGCACTACCTATCTACCTTTAGTGATATTACGGTCAGAAAACTCTCAGAAGAGCAGATTCATCAGTTAGCATTTTATGATCCTCTGACTGGCTTAGCGAACCGACGTCTGCTCGAAGATCATATTGTGCAAGCATTCTCTTCGAGCGCACGCAATAAGAGCTATTGCGCCTTGTTGTTTATTGATTTGGACCATTTCAAACATCTTAATGACACCATGGGGCATAAGCAGGGTGATGAGCTATTGAAAGTGGTCGCTCAGCGTTTAAAGGAGAGTGTGCGTGACGGTGACACGGTGGCTCGTCAGGGCGGTGATGAATTTATTATTTTGCTAGAGGATCTGGGTGAGTTTAAGCATGATGCGGCGATCAGCGCCCAAACGATATCAGAAAAAATATTGACGGCAATTAGTCAACCCTATTTGCTCACTGACACACAATACATACTGACAGCCAGTATTGGTATCAACCTGTTTATTGACCACCACGAGACGGTAGAAGAGCTAATGAAGCGCTCAGATTTAGCCATGTATCAAGCTAAAGCAGAAGGGCGTGATGCGATTCGTTTTTTTGACCCGAGCATGCAAGAGGCAGCGGCACGTCGCAGCGAAATTGAAGCGGATTTACGGCAAGCCATTGAACTTGAGCAGTTTGAGCTTTACTACCAGCCCAAAGTTAATCGCGACGGCAGCCTGAATGGTTATGAAGCTTTATTGCGTTGGCACCATCCGGTCAAAGGCATGATTCCACCCTTGGAGTTTATTCCCGTCGCTGAGGAAACAGGCCTAATAGTACCGATTGGGCAGTGGGTGTTTATGCAGGCGTGCCACACTATCAAGCAATGGCAGCAGGACAGCAGCAAGCAGCAGCTTATTTTGGCAATTAATATTAGTGCCAGACAGTTTCGCCAGAAAAGCTTTGTAGCTGAATTCATTAAGGGCTATATGGAGTTTGGTTTTCCGGCGCATTTGTTGGAGCTGGAATTAACTGAGAGTCTGCTGATGGATGATGTCAGTGCAACAGTGGGAAAAATGAAAGAGCTGAATCAGGCAGGTTTTTTGTTTGCGTTGGATGATTTTGGGACTGGGTTTTCATCCTTGAGTTATCTGAAAAACCTGCCACTAAACTGCTTGAAAATAGATCAGTCATTTGTCCACGACATGCTCGAAGACCCAGAAGACGCAGCTATTGTTGAAACCATTATTACTCTGGCCAAAACCCTTAAGCTTAAAGTCATAGCAGAAGGGGTTGAGACACAAGAGCAGGCTATTGCATTAAGAGAGCTGGGTTGCGATCTGATGCAAGGCTACTATTTTGGCAAGCCAGCACCGCTCCCGCTAGCCTAACTTGAGCTGCTTGGCGAAGTCTGCTGCGGGCAAGGGCTTGCTGTAGAGAAAACCCTGTGAAATATCGCAGCCGTGTTCGACCAAGTAACGGGCTTGTACTTCGGTTTCCACTCCTTCTGCGATCACCTGTAAACCCAACTCATGCGCCATGGCAATAATGGCCGAGGCAAGACGAATTGGTTCACTATTTTCGTTGATCTGTGAGATAAAGCTACGGTCGATTTTTAGAGCGTGCACCGGAAACTGGTGAAGATAGCTAAGTGACGAATACCCAGTGCCGAAGTCATCGATTGAAACCTCAATTCCCATGTCTTTTAACTGATGCAAGGTGCTGGCTGCGTGCGACGCATTACCCATCAGCATGGATTCGGTGAGTTCAAGCTCTATCAGCTGTGTAGGGATAGCAAACTCAGCCAAAATGTCAGCCAATAGTTGTGGCAGCGCCTGCTGCACAAACTGATGGGCTGAGATGTTTACAGCGATAGGTAAAACCTGCAAACCCTCATCTATCCAGCTTCTGAGTTGCGCGCAGACCGTGCGTATGGCCCATTCGCCCATCGCATTAATCAAGCCACTTTCTTCCGCTAGCGGGATAAAGATTTGCGGAGAAATGAGTCCATGGGTTTTATGATTCCAGCGCATTAGCGCTTCCGCGCCTACCAACTCACCCGTGCGTGAATCTACTTTCGCTTGGTAGTGCAGTAGCAATTCGCCACGCTCTAATGCCGTAAATAGATCGTTTTCCAGCAGCAGCTCACCAATACTGGTCGTGCTGATTTCGGCAGAAAAATAACAAAACGTATTACGGCCAATTTCTTTAGCACGGTACATGGCTAAGTCTGCTTTACGTAACAGCTCTGTGGCGTTGTCGCCATCCTCTGGATACACCGCAATTCCAGCACTGCCGCTCACAGTTAATTCATGACCGGCAAGCAGATAAGGCTGGCATAGGGTGTTGAGTAACTCGTCACAAATGCGTCCTGCTTCTTGACGACTGCTCAGTCCTGTTAACACGGCAACGAACTCATCACCCCCTTGGCGGCTGAAGGTGTCTGTCTCTCTCAGGACGCTTAAGCCGCGATGTGCAACCTGTATCAGCAAGTCATCGCCAACAGAATGACCTAGGGTGTCGTTGATGTTTTTAAAGCGGTCCAAATCAATAAAGATAACCGCGGTTTTCAAATGGCTTGAGGGTGAGGTTTGAATCCCGTGCTGGATACGTTCTGAGAGCAATAAACGGTTGGGCAAGCCAGTAAGCGCATCATGGTGGGCAAGGTGATGAATGCGTGCTTCGCTCTGTTTGCGTTCAGTGATATCCGTAAACACGCCTAAATAGTGGCTAGGCAGGTGGTTTTGGTCGGTAATGGCAGTGATAGACAGCCATTCAGGAAAAATAGAGCCGTCTTTACGGGCGTTCCAAATTTCTCCTTTCCACTGTCCTTGGCTGTTGAGCGTGTTCCACATGTTTTGGTAAAAAACGTCGTTTTGTCGACCTGAGTTCAAAATCCTAGGCGTTTTACCGATAACTTCCTCTTTGCTGTAGCCAGTTATTTGGCAGAAAGCAGGGTTTACAGCGATAATTTTTGTCGTCGCATCGGTAATAGTCATGCCTTCGCTGGCATTGGTAAACATCGTTGCGTAGAGGCGCAATTCTTCTTCCGCACGGCGTTGCGCTTGAAAGCGGTTTTCTAAATCAAGGTGCGCGATAATCAGCGAACGACGATCACGTCCTATGCGAAACAGCGCGTACAGCGCATATCCGACCAGCAGCAATGAAAGCGCATAGAGTAAGGTTTGGTAGTAGGTGGCTTCAGTCAGCGCTTTACGGTAGGTTGCCAGATAGAGTTGAGATGCATCTTCCAGTTGCGCCATGCTGTCTGAGCGAGTAATGCTATTAACCAGCTTCAGCGCTTTAGGCGTGCTATTTAATACGATTTCAGCATGCTGTAGGGCTGTTGCAAGCGGCTGAGTGTTGTGCCGTAGGGTTAGCGTCTTAATTTGCTCGGTTAAGTACTGGTGTTCTTGTGTGTTTTTCTGGCGTGTTAGGGTGTAACTAATCAATCGGCGAACAAAGTCTTTGAAATCACGCTGTTCTGTTGGTGACAGCTGCGCAAGACTGGCGTCTGCAGCGATTGGCAAATATAGGCTTGAGTTGCGCACAACGGCGTGAATACGCTGAAAACGATCGACATTTAGCGCTTTTTGCTGATGAATGTCACCCAGCTTGATAAGTGCATTGGCGATGGTTTTTCGATCTGTAGGCTCTACCCAGCGCGGAATATTACGCAGTTCAAGCAGCGTTTTATCAATTTGAGCCAGATAAAAACGCTGGCTATCGTAGTTTTCAATCAGCCCAGCAAAACTAGCAACGACCCCCGAGTTTAACTGCTCATCAAATAGCTGTAACTCACGCAGTTTACGGGTGTAATTTACGTGTGAACCGGGCACTACGTCAGCAGAACGAAAGTACAGCCAAGTTAGCAGGGCAGTTAAAGTTAGAACCAGTATCAACTTCCATGCGGGTTTGTCGCGAAAGCTTTTACCCTCGGGAGTCATGGTGTTGCTCCTATTTCGGGTATTTTACCGCTCAAACTTTGCAGAAACGCAACGATGGATTGTAAGTCTTCGGTGGGGATATCACGGCCTAACTGATAGCGCGCCATAATTGCTACTGCTGCCTCAAGAGTTTGTGCAGAGCCATCGTGCAGGTAGGGTGCTGTTAGGGCTACATTACGCAAACTAGGTACTTTAAATACATGCTTGTCTTCTTCGCGGCCTGTGACGTTATAGCGACCCAGATCGGCGCTTGTTATTTCACGACCGGCAAAATAATCTTCGATAATGCCGAGTTTTTGTAACGTGTTGCCGCCCAATAGCATGCCTTGGTGACAGCTGGTGCAGCCGTAATCGTGAAAATTTTGGAAACCCAGAACCTGCTCAGCAGTTAATGCCGACTTATCGCCGCGCAAATAATGATCAAAAGGCGCATCAAGCGTGACCAGCGATTGCTCAAAGGTGGCTATGGCATTAATAAGGTTGTTGACCGTGAGGCCGTCTTGATACGCAGCGTTAAATTCGGCCACCAGAACATTATCACTGCTGAGGCGCTGAATAATCTCTTGCCACGAAGAATTCATTTCTACGGGGTTGTGGATGGGGCCTTCTATCTGCTCAGTAAGTGTGGGCGCGCGGGCGTCCCAAAATTGAGCAAAATGGAGTCCGCTATTAAATACAGTCGGTGCATTAATGTCACCCAGTGCACCATTGACTCCAATAGATACCGCCATGCCATCGGCTCCGCCGAGATCAAAACGGTGGCATGATGCGCAGGAAATCGTGTTGTTGCTTGACAGGCGGGTATCAAAAAATAGGCGCTTGCCCAGTGCTACAGCCTTGCTGGAAAGCCCTGTAACAGGTTCTAAAGGCCGAACGATGGGAAAGCGTTCATCTTCGACAAAATGGATGGTTTGCTCAGTGGAGATTTGCTCTCCACTGTCCATGCGAGAGAACCAAGAAACCCCAAGAATAGTAGCGGCTACCAAAAAAAATACGAGTGCCTTTTTCATTCGACTTGCTGCCGCCTACCCTAAATTTGTTGCTGGCGAAATAATTATTGAGCTAACTGCTGATAAGCTGAGCAGGCAATACTGTACCCAGCTTTGCAACTCGCTTGGAAAAATTCCATGGCTTTTATGGTGCTTTTTGTCACAGCCTGTCCGTTGGCATACATAGAGCCAAGTGCATAATTGGCTTGTGGATTGTTTTGTTGTGCTGATTTTTCATACCACTGTTTGGCTTGTGCAAAATCTTGTTTAACCCCCGTTCCGGAAAAATAGAACTCGCCCAGCATCCACTGCGCTTCGGCGTTATTTTGTTGCGTGGCTGCTTGGAGTAGAATATCCATATCCATGCTTTGCGAAGCAAGACTGTGAACAGAAATACCGGTAAAGACAACAAATACCATTTTTTTAAACATAATGAGCTCCCTTGCTATTATTTCTGCGGAGAGCCTACCAAAAGCGTGTAAAATCAGCCAGCTACACAACTTGATGTCCTTGTAATCTGTGTGTGTATTGTGAGAGTGCACACAATTTTTAGCTTTAAAGGGGTTTGCTAATCCCAAAGGTGCCTTATAAATGAAGTTTGTCCATCAGCGAGAAGAGTTGAGCGAAGGGGATTTAGTAGTAATCCAGTGCTCGCAAATGTGCAACATCCGTTTAATGAATGATGCGGATTTTCGTCGTTATAAAAATGGGGCGCGGCATAGCTACCATGGCGGAGCTTTTGACCGTTTCCCGGCTAAAATTGCGGTTCCGCGCGATGGTGCGTGGAACATCACTATTGATGTGGTAACGCGTAAAGCGATCAGCGTCACGCGCAAAGCTGATTTTGATTACAAGATAAAAATTGTACGGCGCAGTAAAGCTTAGCCGAGTGCAGTATCCAAAAACATCATCACCATAAAACCTCCCACAAGGCCTAGGGTGGCCATGGTTTGGTGTCCGTTGCGGTGAGTTTCAGGGATGACTTCGTGGGAAACCACAAAAATCATAGCGCCTGCTGCAATGCCCATGCCCAGTGGATAGGCCAGGGCAATACTGCTGGCCATGCTAAAGCCCAGAATAGCGCCTAAGGGTTCAAGCAAACCGGTTGCAGCAGCAATAAGAACAGATTTGAATCGGCTTAATCCGCTGGCGCGCAACGCAAGCGCTACCGCAAAGCCTTCTGGCACATCCTGCAAAGCAATCGCCGTAGTTAATGGCATGCCTACCGATAAGTCGCCCTGTGCAAACGAGACGCCGATGGCCATACCTTCCGGAATATTGTGCAAAGCAATGGCAAAGACAAATAACCAAATACCATTGATGCGCTGGCATTCTGGACCGCATGGACCCGTGCTTTCGTGTTCATGGGGAGTAAAATAATCCAAGCCGTGCATCAGTACAGCACCTAAGCCAAGGCCTACAGCGACAACGAGCGCTGCTAAAACAGTGCTATTGAGCAGGCTTTCGGCAGCCTCAATGCCGGGCAAAATCAGTGAGAATGAACTAGCTGCCAGCATCATCCCGGCGGCAAAGCCCAGCAATGCATCCTGCACTCTTTGTTTTACTTTTCCGAGAAATAAAATCAGCATAGAACCCGCAGCTGTTGCAGCAAATCCTGCCAATCCACCGTAATTAGCGAGACGAAAGTGCTCAGAGTTACCGTAAAGTAAAGAGTGCGTTGTGCTGATAGCCAGCAGGATTAACAAGCCAAATAGCACACCAATAAAAGCTATAGTTAACACGGGTTTGGCGCGAGCCTGTATACGCCAAGCGGCAATAAGTTCTTTGTACGCAGCCTCTGGTGCCATGGTGACTCCTTTTTGATAACAACTAATATGTAGACAAGTATAAAGCTTAACTGCTCATCACAGGTACAGAGTGTCGAATTGCTTAAGCAAGCGCTGAATAATTACCTGCGTTGTAAGGGAGTTGTTAAAAACGGCTCAAAATGCTCATTTGCTGTGTGTAAACTGCACTTTTTCGTACGTTTTTAACGCGGTGGTAGCTACGCAGGTAGGTTTATAACGCCTGGAGTATGATTGAAATTGCCCCTTCTGCACCTGTCCAAAATAGTTAACCCTTATGCGCAAGCCTTAGCGTAATTTGCTATGGTTTGCTCCAGTCGGTGGCTAATCAATCGACTTTCTTGACAGTGGTTTTTAGCGTTTAGTCACAGCGACACAGTTTGTCGCTCGCATCATTACCCTATAATGAATTTATAGTGCTTTTGGCGGCATTGCAGCCCAGAGCAGAACAACATATTTGAGTACGAGGCAACAATGAACAACACGGAACAGCAGTTTCTTAAATCACTGGATGACAAGCTTTGGAAAGCTGCAGATAAGCTGCGCGCTAACCTCGATGCTGCTAACTACAAGCATGTTGTGCTTGGTTTGATCTTCCTGAAGTATGTGTCGGATGCCTTTGAAGAACGCCAAGAACAGTTGCTTGAGCTGTTTCAAACCAATCACGACGACAATATTTACTACTTGCCTCGTGAAGACTTTGCTAGCGACGCTGACTACCAGCAAGCGCTGCAAGACGAGTTGGAACAGCTGGATTACTACCGCGAAGCCAACGTGTTTTGGGTGCCGAAAGCGGCGCGTTGGAACACCTTAAAAGAAAAGGTCGTACTGCCGGTGGGTACGGTGCTATGGCAAGACGAAGCCGGTAACGATGTAAAGCTGCGTTCGGTGTCGTGGTTGGTCGATAACGCCTTAGAGGCAATCGAAAACAGCAACGCCAAGCTCAAAGGCATTCTCAACCGTATCAGCCAGTACCAGTTAGATAACGACAAACTGATTGGTCTGATCAACACCTTCTCCGACACCTCCTTTACCAAGCCCATGTATGAAGGCGAAGTGCTGGAGCTGCAAAGCAAAGATATTCTCGGTCATGTTTATGAATACTTCCTTGGTGAGTTTGCTCTAGCCGAAGGCAAGCAAGGCGGCCAGTATTACACGCCAAAAAGTATCGTGACGCTGATTGTGGAAATGCTCGAACCCTATTCCGGCCGCGTGTATGACCCTGCCATGGGTTCTGGCGGATTCTTTGTGTCGAGCAGCAAGTTCATTGAGCAGCACGCGCAAGAGCAGCAGTACGATGCCGCCGAGCAGAAAAAGCATATCTCTGTGTACGGTCAGGAATCCAACCCGACCACCTGGAAGCTGGCGGCGATGAACATGGCCATTCGTGGCATCGACTTTAACTTCGGCAAAAAGAACGCCGACACCTTCCTTGATGACCAGCACCCTGATTTGCGCGCTGACTTTGTTATGGCTAACCCGCCGTTCAATATCAAAGATTGGTGGAGTGAGTCGCTGGCGGAAGACGTGCGCTGGCAATACGGCACGCCGCCGAAAGGCAACGCTAACTTTGCTTGGATTCAGCACATGCTGCATCACCTTGCGCCCACCGGCAGCATGGCCTTGCTGCTGGCCAACGGCTCCATGAGCTCCAACACCAACAACGAAGGCGAAATCCGCAAGCGGTTGATTGAAGAAGACCTGGTCGAGTGCATGGTTGCTTTGCCGGGGCAATTGTTTACCAACACGCAGATTCCCGCCTGCATCTGGTTTTTAACCAAAGACAAAGCCAACGGACTGGTGCGCAACGAGAAAAAGCGTGACCGCCGTGGTGAGCTGCTGTTTATTGATGCGCGCCAACTAGGTTACATGCGTGACCGTGTGCTGCGTGATTTCACCGCTGAAGATATCGCTAAAATTGCTGACACCTTTCATGCGTGGCAACGGGCAGGAGCCCCAGTGTCGCGTAGGCCAGGGATTGCCGAGAGCGACCTAAGAGGCAACGGCTACGAGGACGTGGCGGGTTTCTGCTATTCCGCCAGCCTGGAAGATATTAAAAAGCATGATTTTGTCCTGACGCCGGGGCGTTATGTTGGCGCGGAAGAGCACGAAGATGATGGCGAACCCTTTGCCGAGAAAATGGCGCGTTTGACCGAACAACTGCGGGAGCAGTTTGCGGAGGGTGCGCGGTTGGAGGCGGAGATTAAGCGCAATCTTGGGGGGCTGGGGTATGAACTTTAACAGTGCTCTTTGGCAAGAAATACAACAGGGCGAAAGCAAAACACTAGAGTTCAAACAGCAACTCCCTAAAGGCGAACAGCTAGTCAAAACGCTGATTGCTTTTGCCAACACCAGCGGCGGCAAATTAATCGTTGGCGTTGCGGATGATCGCCAAATTACAGGCATTCAAACCGATGAGTTTGAACTAATGGATCAAATAGCCTCTATCGTGCATGAAAATTGTTTGCCCACGTTACTGCCCAGTATTTATCTAGAAACCTTAAACAATAAAACCCTAGTAATTGTGCAGGTACATCGAGGCAGCCAACTGCCTTGCTACTTAAAATCTAAGGGACGCGAGCAGGGCACCTATGTGCGTATTGGTGCCAGTAATCGCCCAGCCAGTTTGGACATGATTCATGAGCTAGAACGCCAACGCTTAAACCAAAGTTTTGATGAGCAAATCGCTTGGGATTTTAAGCTAACCGAAATTGATATAACGCCACTAGAAAAAGCTTTTCAGCAGCGTGGCAAAGAATTAAATGAACAGCGGCTACACAACTTAAAGCTGATAAAAACAGAACACGGCATAACCCACCCAACCCACGGCTTAATTATACTGCTGGGTTTATATGAGCATGTAGAAATAAAATGCAGCCGTTTTAAAGGCACAGACATGACAGTGTTTCTGGATAAAAAAGAATATACAGGCAATCTTTTTTATCAGCTTGAGCAAACCGAACTATTTATAAAAAACCACCTACATTTAAAAGCGGAGATTCTTGGCCTGCAACGCACCGAAACCTATGAAATCCCTATGGCTGCTATTCGTGAAGCCTTGGTCAATGCCCTTGTTCACCGCGACTACAGTAACTTTGGCCGTGATATTAAGGTCGGCATTTATGATGATGCGCTGAATATTGTCTCCCCAGGCGGTTTGCCGCACGGCATAACATTAAACGAAGCCCTGCAAGGCCGTTCTGAAATTCGCAATAAAGTACTAGCGCGCGTGTTTAAGGCTCTAGGGTATATAGAGCAGTGGGGCAGCGGCATTGCCCGTATTCAGCAGCTATGCCAAGCAGCCGATTGTCAGCTACCTGTTTTTAAAGAAACCGGTGATTTTTTTGATATTGAATTTATACGCGATGTACAACCAAGCGCTGTATCTGAGGGGGATCAAACAGGTGGTCAAATAGGTGGTCAGATAGGTGGTCAGATAACCGAGAGCCAGCGTAGTGTCCTGCTACTTATTCAAAACAAGCCACAGATTTCACGCCAAGAGCTAGCCAAGGCGCTTCAAATAAATCCCTCAGCCGTGCAGAAGCACATAGAAAACCTGAAAGCGCAGGGTGTTATCGAACGCATCGGCGGCACACGGGGTTATTGGCAGGTAAAAATATGAAGCAGCAGAGTTTATGGCTTATGCAGCCATTACCAGAACAGTTTGCCGAGAAAATGACACGCTTGACTGAGCAGTTGCGTGAACAGTTTGCTGAGAGTGCGCGGTTGGAAGCAGAGATTAAGCGTAATCTTGGAGGGCTTGGGTATGAGTTCTAAATGGACAAAAGCTACTATTGCCGATGTATTAGAACTGGTGATTGATCATCGAGGTAAAACTCCAAAAAAACTTGGATTTGATGACTTTCATTGCTCCGGCTACCAAGTCCTTTCAGCTAAACACGTTAAAACAAGTGGACTGACTAGTTTAGACTCAATCAGGTATGCGAACGAGTCTATGTATAATAAATGGATGAAAGTACCCCTTCAAAAAGGAGACGTAATTCTGACCTCGGAGGCTCCTATGGGGGAAACATACTATATAGATGGGTCTGTACAGTATCTTTTAGGGCAACGAGTGTTTGGCCTCCGTCCTAAACAGGAGCTAATAGAACCCTTGTATTTGTTATCGTGGTTATCATCACAGGTGGGGCAATCTAAGCTTAAAGAGAGAGCTACAGGTTCAACTGTTCAAGGTATAAAGCAGTCAGAACTATTAAAAGTTGAAATTGAGCTGCCTCCTTTGTTTGTTCAAAGAGCTATTGCAGCAAATCAGTCTAGTATTTCAGAAAAAATCCAACTGAACTCTAAAATCAATCAAACCCTCGAACAGATGGCCCAAGCCATCTTCAAAAGCTGGTTTGTCGATTTCGACCCAGTAAAAGCCAAGATTGCTGCACTGGAAGCGGGCGGCAGCGAAGATGATGCACTGCTCGCCGCCATGCAAGCCATCGCTAGCAGCTCTTTATTTGCCAGCGACGCAGCTGACGCCGACGCAGCCACCCAACTCGCCCGCCTACAAGCCGAACACCCCGAGCAATACGCCACCCTCCGCGCCACCGCCGAACTGTTCCCCGCCGCCATGCAAGACAGCGAGCTAGGAGAAATACCGGCGGGATGGAAAGTCTTGCCATTGTCAGAAATGGTGGAGCTTATCGGCGGTGGGACACCAAAAAGATCAGAGCCTGCCTATTGGAATGGTGATATTTGCTGGTTTTCCGTTAAAGATGCACCTAATGACGGTAATGTTTTCGTTATTGATACCGTTGAAAAAATAACTGACGCCGGACTAAAAGGTAGTTCGACAAAGTTACTGCCTCTTGGAACTACTATTATCACTGCCAGAGGAACTGTTGGAAAGCTGGCATTAACAGGTGTAGTTACGGCCATGAATCAGTCTTGCTACGGGGTTATAGGTATTGATGGCACAGGGCCGTATTTAAACTATTTGCAAATGCAAGAGGCTGTAGAAACACTACAAAGAAATACCCATGGAGCGGTTTTCGATACAATTACTCAGGCTACATTTGGCACGGTTTTTCAATCTCAAGCCTGTATTTCTCTCAGAACTAATTTTGAAAATTTAGTCGCTCCAGCTTTTGAGATGATTAAGAATAACCTTCAGCAAATTAAAGCTTTGAGTGAGCTCCGCGACACCCTGCTCCCTAAGCTCCTTTCCGGCGAGCTTTCTATATCTGCTGCTACAGATCAAATAACCAAAGCCGAGGAAGCCGTGAATGTTCAAAGTTAGCTCGCTCGATGACTTTAACCTGCTGCGCGAGACGTCCTCGATCGAGTTTAAGCTTGCCGGCGGGCGTGATGGTAAAGGTGAGTTACCCCATGATTTCTGGCCAACCTATAGCGCTATGGCCAACACCGATGGCGGGGTCGTTGTGCTGGGCGTGCGTGAACGCAAAGGCCGGTTTGAACTGGAAGGTATTGCCAATATAGAAAAACTTAAGGCCGAGCTGTTTAACAACTTAAAAAACACGCAAAAAATCAGCGCCAACCTGCTGAATAACGAGCTGGTCTACGAGCAAGAGCTGGATGGAAAAACGCTACTTGTTATTGAAATTCCGCGAGCACCAAGGCAATTAAAGCCCGTTCATTTAACCCGCAATCCCTTGGGTAACAGTTATTACCGCCTAAACGAAGGCGATTATGTGTTGAGCGACGAGCATGCGCACCCCTGGAATGACCAAAGCGACGCAGAGTTTTTGCGTTTGATCGGTGGCTGGCGCAAAGATGAAACCCCAGTGCATGATGCCCTGCGCGAGGCTTTGGCGAATGTTTTAGTGCACGCAGATTATTCAGAGCGTGCGTCTGTCCTTGTTATCAAGCAGGCAGATAAATTCCGCTTCCGTAATCCGGGTTTAATGCGGGTGCCGGTTGCCATCGCGATACAGGGCGGCGAGCCAGATTGCCGCAATCGTACGCTGCACAAGATGTTTCGTCTGGTCGGTGTGGGTGAGCAGGCAGGTTCAGGTATACCGATTATTCTGAAAGGCTGGAAATCACAGCACTGGAGCCCGCCTAACCTTTATGAGCTAAGAGAGCCGTACGATCAGACAGTTCTTGAACTACGCATGGTAGATTTATTTCCCAGCGATGTGATGGATGCCTTGCATGCACACTTTGGCGCTAAGTTTGAAGCGCTGGACAGCAGTATGCGCTTGATACTGGCCTTGGCAAGCTTAGAGGAAACAGTCAGCCATGCCCGCTTGATAACCGCCTTGTCTGCGCACCCCGTTGAGATTACCCGCATGCTACAACAGCTGTGCCGATCAGAGATGCTGGTGCCAGAAGGAAGCGGAAAAGGCACCGTCTACTTTTTACCTTGGCAGACATTACCCACCGCAGAGCAAGTGTTTGGGCCAAACCTGCGAAGCAGCTCCTCAGTTTTGAGTGATAGCTCCTCAGTTTTGAGTAGCAGCTCCTCAGTTTTAAGCGACAGCTCCTCAGTTTTGGAGCAGGAGCGCGATGAACATGGTTATTTACATAGCGAGCAATTGCCATTGCCGGTGGTTGATGATTTAAGCGCTTTGTCGTCTGAACTACGGCAGTCTTTAGAGAAGTTAGCTGTTGAGCCCCGCAGCAAGAAAAAAATGGATCGCGAAGCGTTTCAAAAAGTAGTGCTCGATGTTTGTGCGGGACATTATTTAACATTGCAGGCCTTAGCTGAGCTGCTCAATCGCCAACCGGCATCATTACGTAATGGCTATTTAACACCTATGGTGCGCGATAAAAAATTAGCCTTAGCTTTTCCAACCACACCCACTCATGAGCGACAGGCTTACTGCTTAGCTGAGTCTTTGCAGAGCCCAGAACAAGATGATGAGTTATAAGGGAATATAATGAACAAAACCCGTGTAGAAATGATTATCGAAACCCTGCGTGCTAACCCAAGTAGCAAGTTTACTGCGCGGGAGTTGGCCGCTGAGTTTATTGAGCGTTATCCAGCGGAAATGGCTGAAAAGCAGAGCAACCCACGTTACGACACTAAAGAAAAATTACTGACCCAGTTGGCGGCAGAAATTGGTGGTGAGCGTACAGAGGCTGCAAAAAGTCGTTGCCCCAATGTGGTTACCCAAGATAAACCAAGACCAAGGCTGTATTACTGGGATGCAAACCCAAAGCAAACAGCAGCAGAAGAAAGCGCATTGGAAGAGGTGGAGTTGCCCACACCAGCGCAAACTTACAGTGAGCAAGAGCTGTATCCCTTGCTGATTGAGTTTCTGCATAAAGAATATGGCCTTTACTGCCAACGGATTGATGAAAAGACGTCTAAAAACAGCCATGGCAACGGTGGTAATCATTGGTTGCATCCAGACGTTGTCGCCTTAGAGCCGCTTGACCAGTATTGGGATGCGGTAGTGAAAGACTGCGTGCGCTACGGTAATGACAGCTCGGTGCGCTTGTGGTCGTTTGAGGTGAAAAAGCAGCTGACCAAAGGCAACGTGCGGCAGTGCTTCTTCCAAGCTGTTTCTAATTCCACCTGGGCAAGCTTTGGTTACTTGGTCGCTACTGGTTTGAGCAATGACGTTGAGCCAGAGCTGCAAATGCTCGCTAGCTTGCATGGTATCGGCGTACTGCTATTAAATATTGAGTCTTTATTCGACAGCCAAATATTGATCCCCGCACGTGAGCGCACCAATATTGATTGGCAGTCGGTGAATCGTATTGTCAGTGAAAACACCGACTTCCATCGTTTTATTGAGCAGGTGGGTATTTATAGCCAAACAGGGCGCTTGGTAAAAAGCGTGTGGAATAAATAACAAGGAAAAGGCATGACTCATAAAGTTGAAGCTGCGAATGTTAATGAATGGCTGGCGGGTTTATCTGAATCGTCTGAACTGGAGTGCAAGCTGGCTGCTGGGCGCGACGGTAAAGGTGCAGTGCCACAAGCTTTATGGGAAACCTATAGTGCGTTTGCTAATACCCATGGTGGCGTTATTTTGCTGGGTATCAAAGAAAAACCACGAGGTCGCTTTATTGTTGAGGGTGTTCAAGACACTGAAAAGGTCATCATGGACTTATTTAACACCTTAAATAATCCAAGCAAAGTGAGTGTTAATTTAATTTGTGACTCTGACGTTGAAGTGCTGGATATCGATGGTCAGTCAGTTATAAAAATTACCGTCCCGAAAGCATCGCGTAAGCAGAAACCTGTCTACTTGGGTGGTAACCCTTTAGGTAAGCATACTTATCGACGTTTGCATGAGGGTGATCGTCCTTGTGATGATGAATCAGTTAAACGCATGTTGGCAGAGCAAATAGAAGAAGAGCGAGATAGTAAAATTTTGTCGGGGTTTACTTGGGATGATATAGATCCACAGAGCTTTTCTATCTACCGGCAGATGCTCAAAGACACTAAGCCTAATCACCCCTTTCTTGAGTTTGATGACTTTGGCCTGCTTAAAAAAATCAAAGGTTGGCGTAAAGATCGTCAGACAGGCGAAGAAGGCTTAACGCTAGCGGGCTTGCTGATGTTTGGTCATTGGGATGCTATTCAGGAAGCAGCACCACATTATTTTGTCGATTACCAAGAACGGCCTGAAGCAAAAGCTGAGTTACGCTGGATTGACCGTTTAGTTCCAGATGGCACTTGGTCAGGTAATCTGTTTGATTTTTATCGGATTGTCTATCGCAAACTGACCAATCCGGACAGCCTAAAAGTCCCGTTTTTGCTTAAAGCGGGTCAGCGTCAAGATGACACCCCTATACACGAAGCGATTCGTGAGGCGCTCGTCAACACGTTGGTACATGCCGACTACTCAGGCCGTGTTTCAGTGCTGGTAGTAAAAAGACCAGACATGTTTGGTTTTCGTAATCCAGGTGATATGCGTATTCCGCTTGATAGAGCAGTACAAGGCGGAGAATCAGATTGCCGTAATAGGATCATGCATCAGATGTTTTTGATGATTGGTCTAGGTGAAAGAGCAGGCTCTGGTATTCCAAAAATCTACAGCGGCTGGAATTGGCAGCACTGGCGTCGGCCGGCACTGTATGAGATTGATGAACCGCCTCAAACTCTTCTTGAGCTCAGAATGCTTGAATTAATGCCGGAAGAAATCCAGCAGCAATTACAAGAGCGATTCGGCGATGATTATAGTGCCTTGCCGAGGTTGGAACGTTTGATTCTGGCAACAGCAGCGATAGAACAAGTGGTTTCGCACTCACGTATTGCAGAAATATCAACTGAACATAGCTTTGACATTACTCAGGCGCTGCAGTCATTGGTCAAAAAAGATATGTTGAAACTCAAGGGGCATGGGCGAGGTGCTTTCTATCATTTAGCAGGTGCAAGCTTGCCAACACCCGCAGATGTTTTTGGGGCTGCATTGACACCATTTCCAGAGCTGCCTGTGGACTCCGATGATTTGACGTTGAGCTCCGATGATTTAGCCGTGCGCTCCGATGATTTGCCAGCCAGCTCCGATGATTTGGAGACGTGCTCCGATGATATAACGGGAGAGCTAGACGATTATGGACGCTGGCTATCTAGTGCGCTAATTGCTCCTGCTATTCATGATCTTGAAGTGCTAGAGCCTGAGTTTCGTTCACAGCTAGAAGATATCGCTTATGAGCCGCTACATAAGGGTAAAGTCAGTAAAGAAGTGATGCGTCGTGTGATTTTGCAGTTATGTACTGGACAGTTTGTTACTCGAGCCTGTCTTGCTCAGCTTGTAGATCGGACTCCTGACGCTTTGCGACAGCAATATCTGAGTATGATGGTTAGAGAGAAAAAACTGAGTTTAGCTTTCCCTCAAAATCCAAACGATAATCGGCAAGCCTATATTGCTACGACTTCGTTGCATGAGTTAGCAACGCAGAAACAATCTCTGATTAATTCAAAGGAATGATTCATGACTGAAGATCAACTGGAACAGCTTTGCCTTGAATGGTTTGCTGAAGGCGGCTGGGAAATCACTAGCGGCCCTGATATTGCCCATGATGGCCCAGCGCCGGAGCGAGCCAACTACCGACAGGTATTGCTGCTGGGTGATCTTGAAAGAGCGCTGCGCCATATCAATCCGCATTTGCCGGATACAGCAGTTGAGCAAGCTGTGGCTATCGTTGCTAAGCCTGAGAGCTTAGACACCATAGTCAGTAATCGCGGCTTTCATCGACTGCTGTTGGATGGCGTGCCAGTTGAGTACAAGCGTGATGATGAAGTCATCCATGATCATGCGTTTCTGATTGATTTTACCGATCTTAAAGCCAACCGTTTTCGCGCCATCAATCAGTTCACTATCGAGGGCAGCAAGCAACTGCGCCGCCCTGACATCATCTGCTTTATTAATGGTTTGCCATTAGCGGTGCTGGAGCTGAAAAGCCCTACTGCTGAAAACGTTGATATTTGGGATGCCTTTAATCAGATCCAAACTTACAAAGATGAAGTCCCAGACCTGTTTGCCTATAACCAAGCGGTTGTCGTCAGTGATGGCTACAACGCCCGCGTGGGCTCGTTGACGGCCAATCAGGAGCGCTTTATGCCTTGGCGTACGATTAAGCACGAGGACGATAAGCCGTTATTAGACTGGCAATTGGAAACCATGGTGCGTGGTTTTTTTGATCGAGAGTTATTCCTTGATTACCTGCGCTACTTTGTCATCTTTGAGACTGACTCTGACAAGCTGATTAAGAAAATTGCCGGTTATCATCAGTTTCATGCGGTACGTGAAGCGGTTAAGGCCACGGTGATTGCCTCGCAAGATCCTGGGCAGTTTTTCCAAGCTGAGAAGCGCGCACGTTACGCCGACGAAGTCGTGCCGGGCAGTAAAAAAGCCGGAGTGGTTTGGCATACGCAGGGTTCGGGTAAAAGTATTTCGATGGTGTGTTACGCAGGCAAGTTACTCCAGCAACCAGAAATGAATAATCCAACCCTGGTGGTGGTAACTGACCGCAACGACCTGGATGGGCAGCTATTTGGAACCTTTAGCGCAGCAAAGGAGTTGCTTAAGCAAGACCCAGCACAGGCTGACGACCGTGATGCTTTGCGTGCCATGCTCGCCGAGCGTGAATCTGGCGGCATTATCTTTACCACCGTGCAGAAATTTGCTTTGCTGACGGGCGAGAAGGCTCATCCCATCTTGAACGACCGCCATAATATCGTGGTGATCTCTGATGAGGCTCACCGCAGTCAATACGGCCTGAAAGCCACGCTTAAAGCCGATGGCAGCTATAAGTTTGGCTACGCCAAGCACATGCGTGATGCGTTACCCAATGCGGCCTTTATTGGTTTTACCGGCACACCAATTGCCAACGAAGACAAAGATACGCGTGCAGTATTTGGTGATTACGTCTCCATCTATGACATTCAAGATGCGGTCGACGATGGTGCCACCGTACCGATCTACTATGAGTCGCGACTAGCCAAGCTCGATATCAACCGTGATCTGATTGATGAGCTGTCTGATCAGGTTGAAGACGTGGTCGAGGACGAAGAGGATATTGGGCAACGCGAGAAAACCAAGGGCGAGTGGAGTCGCTTAGAAAAACTGGTGGGCTCAGGGCCGCGCTTAAAGCAGGTTGCTGCCGACCTGATTGAGCACTTTGAAACCCGCTCGGCGCTGATCGAAGGCAAAGCCATGATCGTGGCCATGAGCCGTGATATTTGCGCACAGCTGTATAACGAAATCGTCGCGCTGCGGCCCGAATGGCATGACACAGACCCGGAAAAAGGCGCGATCAAGGTGGTGATGACCGGCTCGGCAGCTGATAAAAAACTACTGCAACCGCATATTCATAACAAACAAACGAAGAAGCGTCTTGAAAAACGCTTTAAGGATATTAACGATCCGCTCAAGTTGGTGATTGTGCGCGATATGTGGTTGACGGGTTTTGATGCGCCTGCGTGTCATACCATGTATGTCGATAAGCCCATGAAAGGCCATAACCTGATGCAGGCCATTGCACGGGTGAATCGCGTGTTCAAAAACAAACCGGGCGGTTTGGTGGTGGATTATATCGGGATCGCTAACGAGCTGAAGCAAGCGCTGAAAACCTATGCCGATGCCAAAGGCCGTGGCGAGCCGACCCACAGTACCGAAGAGGCTTACGCCATTCTGCTGGAAAAGCTGGATGTTATTCATGGCATGTTTGCCAAGACACCGCAAAGCCCAGGCTTTGATTACAGCAACTTTGCCACCGATGCGATGAAGCTGTTGGTGCCCGCCGCCAACTACATTCTTGGGTTGGAAGACGGCAAAAAACGCTTCTTGGATACCGTCTTAGCGATGAGTAAGGCCTATTCGCTATGCAGCACCATGGATGAGGCGAGTGCTTATCATAAAGAAATCGCTTTTCTGTCTGCAGTTAAAGCAGCCATTACTAAGCACACCAGTGTTGATCGAAAACTTACCCAAGAAGAAAAGAACTCCACGCTCAAGCAGATACTCGATAATGCGGTGATTGCTGAAGGCGTGACTGATGTTTTTGCGCTATGCGGCCTAGACAAGCCCAATATTGGTTTGTTGTCGGATGAGTTTCTGGAAGATGTGCGGCAGATGCCTTACAAAAACTTTGCCGTTGAGCTGTTAGAAAAACTGCTGAAAGACAACATCAAAGCTAAGACCCGTAATAACGTTGTGCAAGAGAAGAAGTACAGTGATCGCTTGCAGGAAACCTTACGCCGTTATAACAACCGTGGTATCGAAACGGCGCAAGTGATCGAAGAACTGATCGCCATGGCGAAACAGTTTCAGGCCGACCTAGCACGAGAAGCCGAGCTTGGGCTCAATCCTGATGAGGTCGCCTTCTATGACGCGCTGGCCAATAACGAAAGCGCGGTGCGTGAGTTGGGCGATGAAATCCTCAAGAAAATTGCCGTTGAAATCACCGATAAGCTAAGGGCATCGACCACAGTGGATTGGCAGGTGCGCGAAAGCGTTAGGGCTAAACTACGCATACTGGTACGCCGGACTTTACAGCGTTATAAGTACCCGCCAGATCAAGCGACTGAGGCGGTTGAGTTGATTTTGCAACAGGCTGAAGTGTTGTCGAATTCGTGGAGTCAGTAAGGTGGCTCTTCGCATTTAAGGGCGCTGACCATTAGGGTAATCTGGCTCTTCGCATTTAAGGGTGTAGAAAAAATCTGGCCAGCTGGAAAAAATGTCGGGGAACTTGGAAAATGTAAGCTCCCACAAGAGCTGTGCCAAGCAACCGGCTGCGTGCAAACCGCTTTACTGCGGGACTGCGGGACTGTGTGACTGTGGGAGCGCATCTTATGCGCAAAGGTTAGAGCAAGGCACCCTGTGGGAGCGCATCTTATGCGCGATGAGAACCCTGCCGAGCTTAGCTGCTCATATAGCTCGCCCCTTTAGGGCGACATGTCAGCCTAAAGGCGTGACCTACAAGGACAACCACCCATAAAAAGCAACTGTTTCAGCTATTTGCAGATGAGCACCACCTTGAAGCGGATTGCACCTGGAGTATGTAACAACGGGTGGTCAGCGCCTATAACGAGCCGGATCGAAGGCTTGGTAAAAAACTCATGCAAGTGGTTATAAATATCATTACAGCTAGCCACTTGTCCAAAGCACTCGCCGAGGTAAAAGCCTTGGGGAAAACGCTGCAAAAATACGCCCAGAGCGGCCTTACCTACTTCGACCGACCAGGAACCAGCAACGGACGACTTGAGCACTTGCGTGGCACGGCTCTGGGCTTTAGAAATTTAGCCTACTACATAGCCAGATGCTTGCTGAAGTTAGGAGGGTTTAGAAATCAGCCACGCCCTTAAATGCGAAGGGCCGGTAATCTTTGATAAGCGGGTGAGCAGTGGTATTTGATTATTGAAAAAAAATGCCCCGCTTGTGGCGGGGCACTCTTGTTAGCTAGTCTACTTAAACAGTAGGTAGCTCAGCTTTGGCAGCGGCTTCTTGGTAGTTGGCCATCTGGTCAAAGTTTAGGTAGCGATACACTTCGCCAGCCATGCTGTCGAGGTTTTTCGCATATTCTTGATACTCTTCCACGGTTGGCAGTTTGCCAAGGATAGCGGATACCGATGCTAACTCAGCTGATGCTAAGAACACGTCGGTGTTATCACCTAAACGGTTCGGGAAGTTACGTGTAGAAGTAGAAACTACAGTCGCGCCAGTCTCAACGCGGGCTTGGTTACCCATACACAGTGAGCAGCCTGGAATTTCTAGACGCGCACCGGCTTTTTCGTAGATGTCGTAGTAACCTTCTTCGGTCAACTGGTACTGATCCATACGCGTTGGTGGTGCTAACCACAGGCGTGTTGGCATTTTTCCTTCAACTTTCTGTAGCATCTTACCCGCAGCGCGGAAGTGACCAATGTTGGTCATGCACGAACCAATGAACACTTCATCAATTTTGCGACCTTGGACTTCAGACAGCAAACGCGCATCGTCTGGGTCGTTAGGTGCACAAAGAATTGGCTCGTTGATCTCGGACATATCGATTTCGATCACAGCAGCGTATTCCGCATCAGCGTCAGCCGCCATTAATTCAGGCTTAGCTAACCATGCTTCCATCGCCTGTGCACGACGCTCAATTGAACGCGCATCACCGTAACCTTCGCTGATCATCCAGCGCAGCATAGTGATGTTTGAGCGCAGGTACTCAGCGATGACATCTTCTGGCAACTTAATGGTGCAACCTGCTGCAGAACGCTCAGCAGAGGCGTCAGACAACTCAAATGCTTGCTCAACGGTTAGGTTGTCCAAGCCTTCGATTTCAAGAATACGGCCAGAGAAAATGTTCTTCTTGCCTTTTTTCTCAACAGTCAACAAGCCTTCTTGGATCGCGTAGTAAGGGATCGCATGCACCAGGTCGCGCAAAGTGATACCTGGGTTCATTTTACCTTTAAAGCGAACCAGTACTGACTCAGGCATATCCAGTGGCATTACACCTGTAGCGGCGGCGAAAGCAACCAGACCAGAACCTGCTGGGAAAGAGATACCAATTGGGAAACGGGTATGAGAGTCACCACCGGTACCAACAGTGTCAGGCAACAACATACGGTTCAACCAGCTGTGGATGATACCGTCGCCTGGGCGCAGTGAAACACCGCCGCGGTTCATGATGAAGTCAGGCAGAGTGTGGTGCGTGATTTCGTCAATTGGTTTTGGGTAGGCCGCAGTGTGGCAGAACGACTGCATTACCAAGTCTGCAGAGAAGCCCAAGCACGCTAAGTCTTTCAGCTCATCACGGGTCATAGGACCAGTGGTATCTTGCGAACCCACAGTGGTCATTTTTGGCTCACAGTAAGTGCCAGGGCGTACGCCTTGACCTTCTGCTAAACCACAAGCGCGACCGACCATTTTTTGCGCTAAGGTGAAGCCTTTGCCGCTGTCAGCCGGTGCAACTGGTTTTTTGAACAAATCGGTTGGGCCCATGCCGAGTTCAGCACGTGCTTTTTCAGTCAAGCCGCGACCAATGATCAATGGAATACGGCCACCGGCACGCACTTCATCAAGCAAAACGTCAGTTTTCAGTTCAAAAGTGGTAACGAGCTCGTCAGAACCGTGACGGCGTACTTCACCTTTGTATGGGTAAACGTCAATCACGTCGCCCATGTTTAGGTTGGTGCAATCAAATTCGATTGGCAGTGCGCCAGCATCTTCCATGGTGTTGTAGAAGATTGGAGCAATTTTAGTACCAAAGCAGAAACCGCCTGCGCGCTTGTTCGGTACGTTCGGAATATCGTCACCGAAGAACCACAATACAGAGTTAGTGGCTGATTTACGTGAAGAACCCGTACCTACAACGTCACCCACATAAGCAACAGGGAAACCTTTAGCTTTCAGCGCTTCCATTTGCTTGATTGGGCCCACGGAGCCTGGAACGTCTGGCTTAATACCATCGCGCTCCATTTTCAGCATCGCTAATGCGTGCAATGGGATGTCAGGACGTGACCATGCATCTGGAGCAGGTGACAGGTCGTCAGTGTTGGTTTCGCCAGTGACTTTGAACACGCTTAAGGTGATTTTTTCTTCTAGTGCTGGGCGTGATTTGAACCACTCGCCGTCAGCCCATGATTGCATAACAGCTTTAGCGTTGGCATTGCCTGCTTTAGCTTTTTCAGCAACGTCGTGGAACGCATCAAACATCAGTAGAGTGTGCTTGAGCTCAGCAGCAGCTAAAGGTGCTAACTCGGCGTCATCTAAAAGAGCAACCAATGTTTCAATGTTGTAGCCACCTTGCATGGTGCCTAACAATTTAACAGCGTGTGCTTTATCAATCAGTGGTGAAGTGGTTTCACCTTTGGCTATGGCTGATAGGAAGCCAGCTTTAACATAAGCCGCTTCGTCAACGCCAGCAGGTACGCGGTTGGTGATGAGGTCGAGCAGGAATTCTTCTTCGCCTGCTGGTGGGGTTTTCAAGAGCTCAACTAAACCAGAGGTTTGTTCAGCGGTTAGCGGCTGAGGCACGATACCTTGTGCAGCACGCTCTTCAACATGTTTACGATAGGCTTCAAGCACAGTTTTTACCCTCATTAATGGCCCTGATAACTATATTTTAGGGCGCTTTTATAGAAGCTGTTTTCAAAATATTCTAGGCGTTTAGGCTTATATTTTAGAGAGTAAACAAGGTTGTTTACTTCAAATTAACTTTGAAAACAGCTTCAAAGTGGGACATATAAACCTAAAAAAGGCGCGCACTATTCTAAGGGAGAATACCTTTAAAGTTAAGAGGCAGAGCAAATAACTTTAATTTTACTCGCTAGACCAAAGGCTAGCAGGCGGTTTGCGACCATGCGAGCGATTTGCCCACACCCTTAAAATAAGCAACTCGTACGAGCTATTTTTGCAGCAGGCTTTCCAAGTGCTCCGCCACATTTTGTGGTTTGACTACGATAACGTCTGTTTCTACAGCGTCCAAAACGGCCTCGGCGGTATTGCCAATTAAAGCGCCCGATAAACCAGTGCGGGCCACCGTGCCAATGATGGTGACTACAGCATCGAGTTCTTTGGCCATTTTAGGAATTAACACATCGGCTGGACCTTCTTTGATGTGCATCTGTTCGTTACTAAGCTCAAACTCTTTTACAAAGGCAGCGGCCTGTTCACGGTAGCGGGCTTCAATGGTCTCGCGTAGCTGGAAGGTTGGGTCGGCTGCTGAGAGCATGGGCGCAGGGTGTGCAGTGAAAACGTGTAGCTGGGCATGTGCAATCGCCGCTACGGCAAAGGCGTTTTCGATAAGGCTGGTGTGTAGCGCGCGGTGTTCAGCGCCACTATTGCCCACATCAACGGCCGCCAAGATATTGCCTTCACTCCAAGGACGATTGGTTTTGGCAATCAAAACGGGGCAAGGGCAATAGCGTAAAAGCTTCCAGTCATCTGGGGTTAATAGTGCGCGCTTGAGAGGGTTTTCCGGAAAGTGTTGTTTAACTACTAAACCGCAGCTCTTTTCTTGCTGCACTTGGATGATGGTTTCGTGATAGCTGTTACTCCAAGCTTGCTCGGTGCTTACGCTATAGCCTTCATCAACCAGCTGGCGTGCTGTATCGGTTAACAAATCAGCGTATTGACCCTGCTTGTCGCATACCAGTAGATGTAGATGTGATTTGGTGACACTGGCAATGAGCTTGGCGCGTTTCAAAGCCAATTGCTCAGGCTGCTTAGGTGTGACCACGACTAGAATGCTGCCGACTTCCTGCATAAAAAATACTCCCGCGATTTGAATTATTTTAGTATAGCGTTTTATTTGTGTTGGCGGTGATTCCCGTCATCTGCCAAAGTTATTACCGTATATACTAGAGAGTATCACTTACTGTAAAGAACCCAACTATGCTTATTCCTGAAATCGAAGCTTTTTTGCTTTGTCCTACTGCACAGACTTGGATCGA
This sequence comes from Thiopseudomonas acetoxidans, assembly GCF_030362935.1. Lineage (NCBI taxonomy): Bacteria > Pseudomonadati > Pseudomonadota > Gammaproteobacteria > Pseudomonadales > Pseudomonadaceae > Thiopseudomonas > Thiopseudomonas acetoxidans. The sequence continues at coordinate 8,547 of NZ_JAUCDY010000002.1, read as the reverse complement.
TCAAGCTTTGCAGCACCCAGAAGAATTATTGATTGACCATGCTAACTGTGAAAAGAAAGCAGCCGGCACAGCAGTTACTTTGATGTTTCGTTATGCGGAAAAAGAAGAGCTGCAACAAAAAATGTCGCGATTAGCGCGAGAAGAGCTGCGTCATTTTGAGCAGGTCACCGCTCTTATGAAAAAGCGTGGGATTAAATACCGCCAGATAACCGCCTCTGAATACGCCAAACGATTGCACCAACATATTCGCCGTCAAGAACCAGGTCGGCTTATTGATACTTTGATTATTGGTGCTTTTATTGAGGCGCGCTCGTGTGAGCGTTTCTATCGAATCTTGCCTTTTCTAGATGCTGAGCTTGAAAGGTTTTACCGTTCACTACTCAAAACCGAGGCGCGTCATTTTCAGGATTACCTGCAGCTAGCCCAGCAGTACAGCAAAGAACCTATCGGGGAGCGTGTTGCTTTTTTCGCTGAGCAAGAGCGTCTAGCGATTTGTGCGGATGATCGGGTGTTTAGATTTCACAGTGGTGTGGCGCAATAGGCTGTGGAATTTAAAACTGGCGTTTACATGGGGTAAGCGCCAGTTCAGTGCTGCTTTTAAAGCTTTAAGTTCTAAAGCGTCTTACCAAGTCTTGCAATGCAGTAGCTAGGCGGGCCACCTCTTGGCTTGCCTCGGTGGTTTGCAGTGCGCCATCAGTAGTTTCACTGGTTAAATCATTAATTGCAGTAATGGAACGCGTCATTTCTTCACTGACAGAGCTTTGTTCTTCCGCAGCGCTGGCAATCTGCGCGCTCATATCGTTAATAACAGCTACGGCTTGAATAATGGACTCAAGACTGGCTGTGCCTTTAACGGTTTGTTCTACACCTAGTTTTGCTTTACTGCGACCTGTTTCCATAGCAGTGAAGGCTTGATTCGCACTGGTTTGTAGGCGCGCAATCATGTCGTTAATTTCGCTGGTGGATTGCTGTGTGCGTGAGGCCAGGGTACGTACTTCATCGGCCACGACCGCAAAGCCTCGTCCTGCCTCGCCCGCGCGTGCAGCTTCAATAGCCGCGTTGAGTGCCAGCAGGTTGGTTTGGTCTGCAATACTGCGAATCACATCTAACACGCCGCCGATTTCGTCACTGTCTTTAACCAGTGTAGTAATAACGGTGGTGGCATGCTCAACGGCTTCAGCTAGAGACTCAATAACCTCAATGGTTTGCAGTGAAACCTGACGTGCCGTTGCAGCCTCACCATCGGCATGTTGCGCGGCTTCAGCGGCTTGACTGGCGCTGCGGGCAACCTCATGTGCCGTAGCATGCATTTCGTGCATTGCAGCAGCCACTTGGCTGACTTCGTTTTGTTGCTTACGCATACTTTGGCTGGTGTTTTCTGTTACGACAGAAGTTTCTTCACTGGCGGAAGCAAGCTGATTAGTAGCGCTATCAACGCCTCTTAATGCGGACTGCATTTGCTCGCCCATCTGGTTAAAAGAAACAGCAATGGTACGCAGCTCATCTTGCGCCTCGTAGTTAACGCGAACGGTGGTGTCACCTTCGGCCATCTGTGTGGTGGCAGTGCTAATTAATTTAACTGCTTGACGAATACTGCAAACCACGCGCTGGGTTAAAAACATGATGGTGGCGCCGCCCACTAAGAGCAAAGTCACAAACAACTGCAGAATTTTCTTATACTGCTGTTCGGCGTAGATATATTCTTGTTGCGCATCGCTAAGCAAGGATTGGGTGAGCTTGTTTATTTCCAGTGTTGCGGCAGTTACAGCAGGGTTTACCTGGGTTAGCAGCAACTCGTTTGCTTGGTAAAAGTTATGCCTAGCCATGAGTGTCAGGGATGAGTCAATAACTTGTTGCATGTTGGCTAGGTATTGATTGACTGTGCGCATGATTTCTTGCTCATTAGGATCAAGCGCGATAGCTTCAAGCTGCGTATTCAGTTGCTTGGTTTGGCTGCGAACTTCATTGATTGCGTCTGTGTGCATGCTAATAGGGTGGTTGTGCAGCTCTAAAAAGGCAGACTCGGGATCATGTTGCAGCATGAGCAACAGTTGAGTGCGTTCCGCTTCAATATTGGTTGCGATTTGGTTGACCAGACTAGTGGGGACCATATGTTCGCGGTAAACCCCATCTAGTGACTGGTTAATTTGGCCTATGCCTAGTAATGCCGCCAGGCCTAACACAATAAATAGGGCTAGAGCGACACACATCAGCAGTAGCATTCGAGCTTGTAAGGATAGTTTGTTTAACATGGCAGGTTCCAAATAAAAGTCAGTATGCTGAGGAGGTAATGCTGCTGGACGAGCAGTATTGCGCGTGTTTAATAATGCTTCGTGCGCCGTAACAAAGTTTGACACTTAAGCTGAGTATCGGACAGAAGCAGTCAGAGCGATGCAAGTTGCATGCCATATTTTGGTGCGTTTAGGTAGGCTGCGACAATAATTCGCAGTATCAAAATTGTAGCGCTTTTTATCCTGATTGCGCGGGGCTGTCAAGATAAAAGTTTTTAGAGTAATTAGCAGTGCGGCCAGTGCTTGATTATGGGTAGGTTTGACGCTGAGGTACGCCAGTCTGTACATCTGTGCTGGTTGTCAACTTGCAAAGGTAGCGTCACTGTAACTTGCATTAGCAGGTTGTTTTTATTTATAAGATAATATTCTAGAAGGAGAGTATATTAGAACCAGTAGTTATTTCTAAGGAGGGCTTATGCTGGGTTATGAAACACGGAAATTAGAGGTGCAGATCGGCGCTTTCAAAGGGCAGGTGCGTGCACTGAGCGATCATATGCAATTTGCTGATCCCAGTGGTAATGCAGAGCGTGCAGGCATATGTTCTGCAAGTTGGAGTTTATTTGGTCAGCTTTGGCCTGCGAGTTATGTGCTGGCTGGAGCGGTTAAGAAGATTGGTATTCAAGGACGGCGCATACTTGAGGTGGGTTGCGGCTTGGCCCTGCCGAGCTTGATTTTACAGTCGCGTGGTGCGGATATTACTGCTAGCGATTATCATCCGCTGACACAAACCTTTTTGGACTACAACACCCACTTGAATCACTTGCCTAATATTCCCTATTTGGATTTGCCTTGGGCAACCGGAGGTGCAGGTGTAGCGGGGTTTGATCTTATTGTGGGCAGCGATATTTTGTATGAGCCTAATCACGCCCAGTTGTTGGTAGGTCTTATAGAGCGCATTGCTAACCCGGTCTCTAAGGTGCTTATTAGCTGTCCCGGACGTGGGCACCGCAATAAATTTAGTCGCAGCATGGAAGGGCTCGGTTACCATTTAACCGAACAACGTGTGGCTTTTGAAGAAGATGAATTGGCGCCCTTTAAAGGTCGTTTGCTTTGCTACCAGCGCGAAGGCTAACAACAGTGTTAACTGGAGCCACTCACTAGGGCGCCGCATTAAAATGTTGCTAATACATCCCTGTAAGCCTTTGCTATCTGTATTAGGTGGCAGAGGCTTTTCTTTGTCTGTTCAGTGCCGGACGCTACCCAGCATTGAGCGTATGTCTGGTGAGTCTTTTAAGAATATGCAAAGGTAGGGTACAAATAAGTGTGACTGACTTGAACCTGCGCGTTGTTAGCGGCATCTAATCGGCATAGAGTACGGAGCATTGCATGTATAAAGGAATGCATGCTTTTTTGTTTTGCTGCGAGTATTTGAGTGTAGAGTTGGATTGTATGCATAAACACATAGGCTTGTATTGGGTGCGCGTGCTTGCGCTACTGATTTTGTTAACTGGTAGCGCGCAAGCGCAAGATATTATTGAGCATTTACGCACTTTGCCGAGTGCCGCAGGCGCAGCGCAGGTGCAGGTTGCTGAGGGTCGACCCACACTGATAAAACTGTGGGCGAGCTGGTGCCCGCTGTGCTTGGCGCAAATGGAAGAAACGCAAGAGTGGGCGGTGGCTTCTGATTTTGATGACATCAATTTAATCACTCTCGCATCACCTGGTGTGCTGGGGGAGCAAAAGACGGTAGCCTTTAATCAGTGGTATCAGGGATTGGATTACCCAGCGCTGCCCGTGTTGTTAGATGAGCAAGGCGTGCTGGTTAAATTTGGGCGCATTCAGGTGTATCCAAGTTGGCTGTTATTCGACGAACAAGGGCATTTGTTACGCTTGGTGCAAGGCAGTCTAGGTAAGCAGCAGGCTGTGGCTTTACTCGCCGACCCAACTATAGAGCTAGAGCAGCAGGCAGGTAGTTTGATCAAGCGACGCAACAAACAAGAGCCGGACAAGCAGGAGATAACTGATATGCAAACTAAAGACATTTATTTGGCGGGTGGTTGTTTTTGGGGGGTAGAAGCTTATTTTGAGCGCATCCAGGGAGTGGTGAACGCTGTATCAGGTTACGCCAATGGGCGTACTGAAAACCCTAGTTATAATGACGTTATCTACAAAAATACCGGCCATGCAGAAACGGTTAAGGTGACCTATGATCCGGCAAAGGTGAGCTTAACTGAGCTGTTGCAGCATTTTTTCCGCATTGTGAATCCTACTTCTCTGAATCAGCAGGGTAATGATCGTGGTACCCAGTACCGCAGTGGTGTTTATAGCAATGATAAACACGAGCAAGCGTTAATAGCCGCTGCACTGGTGCAATTGCAGCGTAAATACGAGGTGCCGGTCGTGATTGAAAACCTACCGTTAAAGCACTTTTATCCGGCGGAGGACTATCATCAGGATTATCTGGCTAACAATCCAAATGGATACTGCCATGTTGATTTGCGTTTGGCCGATGAGCCTTTGCCAGAGGCCGAGCTTGAACCAGCGTTTACTGCAGAGGATTACCAAAAACCAACGGCAGAAACGTTAAAGAGAATACTCACGCCAGCGCAGTATCAGATTACTCAGGAAAGCGGCACCGAGCGTGCTTATACCCATGAGTACGACAAGCTCTTTGCCCCGGGAATTTATGTGGATGTGGTCAGCGGTGAGCCTTTGTTTAGCTCGCGGGATAAATATAACGCGGGTTGCGGCTGGCCAAGTTTTAGTAGAGCCATAGATGAGCAACATATTACTAAGCAGGATGATTACGGTTTTAATATGCACCGTGTGGAAGTGCGTAGTCGCATGGCCGATTCACACCTAGGGCATTTATTCCCTGATGGTCCGCGTGATCAAGGGGGGTTACGCTACTGTATTAATGGTGACAGCCTGTTATTTATTCCGCTGGAGGAGATGCAGGCACGCGGTTATGGAGCCTGGATTGATAAGGTAAAGTAAGTGGAATTTACGGTGTTGTAAAAGTCATAATTGCAAGCTAAAAAAATATAAAAAAACCTTGATTTTTCTAATTTTACTAAGCGCTATAAATAAGTTGTGCACATACAGTGCAAAGTTAATAAATCACTTGAACTGAAAAGGATAAAGCAGAGTGTTTGTTATATTGACTTTGTTAAGTGCTTGAATTTGTTGGTTTTATTTGTGTTGGTCGAAAATTCATCAAATTGGCTCAAGGCTACATTAATGCTAGCTTAGCCAACTTTGCTGGCAGGTTGTTCACAGAGTTATCCACAGCTATTGTGGATGGTTTGCGCTAAGCCACGAGCTGTCGGTATTAGCGCATTTTTAACTTGAATTGCCGTTGTTTTAACTGGCGTTAGGCCTGAAAAATAAAGTCTGTCCGCGCTGTAATCCAATCAGGTTTATATTGTCGCGCACCACCTCAGCTTCAATGGGCTGCTCCTGTCCCGCGACCTTAAGGGTGACTCGGGTAATAGCGCCCAGGGGGCGAATATCACGCACAATACCGGCCTGTAATTCAGGGGCGGCTTGGCGTGATAACTCAACCTCGTGCGGGCGGAATTGAATCTGCTGATCATTTAATTGCAGTTGGTTGGAGTCACCTAAGAAGTGGTAAACAAACTCATTGGCTGGGTTTTCATAGACTTCAGCCGGTGTGCCGATTTGTTCTATCACGCCTTTATTCATCACTACGATACGATCTGCCACTTCCATGGCTTCCTCTTGGTCATGAGTAACAAAAACCGAAGTAAGATTAATTTCTTCGTGCAGGTTGGCCAGCCAGCGGCGCAGCTCTTTGCGCACCTTGGCATCCAACGCACCAAAGGGCTCATCCAGTAGTAGAATTTCAGGTTGCACAGCCAGCGCACGCGCCAGGGCAATACGCTGACGCTGCCCGCCTGACAGCTGCTCAGGGTAGCGATCAGCCAGCCAATCTAACTGCACCATTTGCAACAGTTCCATCACTTTGGTGCGAATGCCTGTTTCGCTTGGGCGCTGACGGCGTGGTTTCATGCGTAAACCAAAGGCAACGTTGTCAAACACAGTCATATGACGAAACAGTGCGTAATGCTGGAATACAAAACCCACGTTGCGCTTGCGCACGTCGCGCTTAGAGACATCATCGCCATTGAAAATAATATGCCCGCTGTCGGGCTTTTCTAGGCCAGCAATGATGCGCAGTAAAGTTGTTTTGCCGCAGCCAGAAGGGCCCAGAAGTGCTACCAGCTCGCCGGACTCAATGGCTAGGTTGATTTCATTTAGCGCCTTAAAGTCGCCAAAGGCTTTGTTAACATGTTGGACTTCGATGCTCATTGTGCTGCTCTCTATTAAATTATTTTTCTAAGCGTACTTGCGCCCACTGTTTCAGTATTAGCATCAGCAGTGCCATTACTAGCAAAACAGTCGCTACGCTAAAGGCTGCGACATGGTTGTATTCGTTATAAAGAATCTCGACATGCAGCGGCAGGGTGTTGGTAAAGCCACGAATGTGTCCAGATACCACCGACACGGCGCCAAATTCGCCCAGCGCCCGTGCTGTGCAGAGCACCACGCCGTAGGTTAAACCCCAGCGAATATTGGGCAGGGTGACATGCCAAAACATTTGCCAGCCTGAAGCGCCTAGTAAGCGCGCCGCTTCTTCTTCCTGCGTGCCTTGTTGTTGCATCAGAGGAATAAGTTCGCGCGCCACAAAGGGCACGGTAACAAACAAAGTGGCGAGCACAATGCCGGGGATGGCAAAAATGATTTGAATATCATGCTCAGCAAGCCAATCACCAAAAAAACCTTGTGCACCAAATAACAGGATGTACACCAAACCGGCGATAATGGGAGAAACAGAAAAAGGCAGATCAATGAGGGTTACCAGTAGGCTTTTACCGCGGAACTCATACTTACTGACGCACCAAGCGGCAGCCACACCAAACATCACATTTAACGGAACAGAAATACCTACGGCTATCAGTGTGAGTTTTAAGGCGGCGATAGCGTCTGCTTCTAACACGGCGGTGAAGAAACTGGCATAGCCTTGTTGGATGGCCTCGCTGAGTACGACATAAAGCGGTAGAACTAAAAACAGCACAAACACCAACCATGCACAGCCAATCAGTGTCAGCGCGCCGAGGTTTCGTTGTCGTGTTGTCGATAAAACGAGAGTGGACATGGGGTTATTCCTGTTACCAAAAATAAAAACTAAAAGAAACTGTCTACGCAATCCGGGGTTAATGCTTGATCAAATAGCGTTGCAGCAGGTTAATCAGCAATAAAAACACAAAGGACACGACCAGCATCATTACGCCAATGGCTGTGGCGCCTAAATAGTCATACTGGTCCAGTTTCACCATGATTAAAAAAGGCAGGATTTCAGTTTTGCCAGGCATATTTCCGGCAATGAAAATTACCGAGCCGTACTCACCCACGGCACGGGCAAAGGCCAAGGTGAAGCCGGTTAACCAAGCCGGCAGCAAAGCAGGAATCAGTACGTGACGCAGTACCTGAAACGAGTTAGCCCCTAAGCAGGTGGCCGCCTCTTCAAGTTCACGCGGAATATCTTCTAAAACGGGTTGAATGGTGCGCACGACAAAAGGCAGGGTGACAAAGGTCAGGGCCAAGACAATACCCAGTGGCGTAAAGGCAACCTTGATGCCTAGCTCGTTGGCGTACTGGCCCAGCAGTCCTTTGGGTGCATAAAGGGTTGTTAACGCAATGCCCGCCACAGCGGTGGGCAGTGCAAAAGGTAAGTCAATTAACGCATCAATAATTTTGCGTCCAGGAAAGCGGTAACGCACTATCACCCACGCCAGCAAAGTGCCAATAACACCGTTTACTAAAGCAGCCACTAGTGCAGTGCCAAAGCTTAGTTTTAACGCTGAGACGACCTGAGGCGCGCTGATAATCTGATAAAAATCCTGCCAGCTTAGTTGCGCGGCATACACCAGCATTCCCGCCAATGGAATCAGTACGATCAAGCTTAAATAAATCAGGGTGTAACCCAGTGTGAGGTTAAAACCAGGTATGACCGGAGAGACAGTGCGTGCCATAAAGGTGCCTTGTAGCAATGATTAACTGCCGGCTATCTTAGGTTGTTCCCGATATTCTTTAAAATACTAATTGGCAATCTATATATATGAATAAAGAATAAGCGGGCCGATCGAAATGTTTTTGCTCAATAATTAAGAAAATCTGTAGCTTTAGGTCATTTTTTGACCAAAATGCGCGACAAGCCCGTACTTTTAGTGCGGGGAAGGATAGCGCTGGAAGGCTGTAGCCTTCCTTAATGGGGTCGGGTTTGCTGCTCGAT